>DATCWH010000047.1:0-12027 GCA_036566445.1 Nitrososphaeraceae archaeon | reverse complement strand
GAAAAAAGACCCGATTCGGAGAATATATCACAAATGGGAAACAAGCAGCTTTCGTTAGGAGTAACAGGGGTAGATGTTAATCCTACAATTGCAAAAGCTATGAACTTGACTAATTCAAAAGGATTTCTCGTCACTAGTGTTACAGCAAACGGTCCTGCAGACAAAGCAGGAATACAAGGAGGATTTAAAGTTGAGACAATAAACAATACTCAATATACATTAGGTGGTGATGTAATAATAGGAGTAGATAATAAAACAATCAATACCGTTCAAGATATCAAAAATTATATTGATACTAAAAATGAAGGAGATATGGTAAAGCTTAAAGTCATACGAGATGGAGAAATTAAAAATATAGATGCAAAATTGGAACTGCTAACTAGTACAACAACAGAAGATGGAGAACCTTTTGATCAATTTAATCCATTTAGAGATGAGAATAGAGATTCCCAAAGAGATTTCTTTAATAATCAACCTCCATTTCAAGAGGATCTGCAAAAACAATGCTTGGAAACATTTAATGACTCTATTTGCCGTTTTCTTTTCCCATGATTTTTTATTAAAAATCCTTTGTTTAGAAAATTTTTGTTTATTCGATCTCAGTGTGACTTGCTAGTAGGACTTCAATAGCTTTCTTCAAATTCTTCAATATTCTCTTCTTCGACTTCGGCAAGATCCCCTCAAATTCCTCTCGTTCCTCGACACCCTTGTAGGGAAGATCGGCCTCTCCAGGAGAATTACATACGGAACACTTGAACTCAATTATCTGTCCCTCGAGGTCTAATGGGAATTCTTTTTTAAAGACCTCATCGCATTTTGGACATACTAATGTTCCTTGAATGTTCTCATTGCTGAACTTATGTGACTGCAGTAGGAACAGGTTCGTTGTCATACTTCTTTATATTATTGCATTAATCATTTATAATGGTTATAAGGTCCGGTATTGCATGATTAGAGTAACATGGTTTCCATTCTGAAATCCTTCTAAGTCACCGATCGAGGAACATTTCGGATCTGCACTAAATTAATATAATTATTTAGAAAATGCAAAAAGTTTTTAAAACACTCTTCTTCTTGGTTGGTCCCAAAAAGAGGAGATTATAATGGCCTAAAGAACGAAATTTTTCAGAGCTGTATGTATAGAATAGACTACTGACGATTATAAATGTCAAATAACTGGTACTACAAATTGAACATACTCTATAGTTGAGAGGTACAATATAGAAATTAGTCGTCCGGAGGACGCATTTGATTTTTCAGACGGGCGCTATTTGCATATTTAATGCCCTTTAACGCAATATCCTTTCTATAATATTCTTCATTTTCGCCCCAGTGTATTTGAGATACAATTGAATAGCATTTATTTTTAGCTCCTTCAAGGGTATCATCTAATGAGGTAACTGATAAGACTCTACCACCATTCGTAAGGATTTCTCCCATTGAATTTTTTTTAGTCCCTGAGTGAAATACATATGTGTCATCATCAAACTTGGAATTTAATCCATGTATAACTTTTCCGGTTTGATACTTTCCAGGATACCCTCTTGAAGCCATAACAATACAAACTGAATGTTTATCCTTCCATTTAATAGTGGGCATAGATTCAATCTTTTCATCCACGGCGGCTTCCAGATATAGTAACAGATTAGAATCCATTCTTGACAATACAGATTGACATTCGGGATCTCCCATTCTTACGTTAAATTCTAGTACATATGGTTCATTTGAACCACGTTCCATCATGAGGCCTGCATAAAGGAAGCCTTTGAATTTAATTCCAAGGTGATTTAGCCCCTTTATTGTTGGTTGCATTATTTTCTCCATTATCTTGTTTTCAAGACTTTCAGTGATTAGAGGGGTAGGAGAATAGCTTCCCATTCCTCCGGTATTAGGCCCTTTATCACCATCCAAGATATTCTTGTGATCCTGGCTTGATGCTAGTGGAATTATAGATTTTCCGTCACATAGTGCAATAAAAGAAGCCTCATCTCCATAAATTCTCTCTTCTATAACAATCTTATTTCCGGAATTTCTAAATTCATTATCAACAAAGATCTTGTGTATGGCTTCAGTTGCCGCCTTAACGTTATCGCAGACGAAAACTCCCTTACCTGCGGCAAGTCCATCAACCTTGACAACTACATTTTTTGAGGATGATTCGACATGCTTTATTGCACTATTGGCGTCTGAAAAAACTGAAAAAGGAGCTGTTTGAATTCCCAGGTTATGCATGAATAGTTTTGCAAAAACTTTGCTTGATTCTAATCTAGAAGCCCTTCTATTAGGACCAAATATTGACAATTGACTTTCTTCAAATAGATCAACAATGCCCAATGAAAGTGGCATTTCAGGTCCCACTATAGTAAAAGAATTGTTCTTCTTTGCAAATTCAAAAAGATTCATTAAATCATTGGAATCTATTTCGATATTTTTTTCAGTACCACCATTGCCTGGTGCAAAATATACTCTTTTCTTTGTATCATTTGAAAGCTTCCATCCAATAGAATGTTCTCTTCCTCCAGAACCTATAATTAAGATACTTTCATATTCCTTCAATTTATATCATGAATTAGGAATTCAACAAAACTATCTGAATCAATCTAAGTCGCCAATCTCCTTTCGAATCATTAGGTAATTATCATTGACCACTGATTTTACAAAATCATAATATTCCAAATCAGAAAAACGAACGGTGTGAACCCTTGAATTTATTTTGTCTTTGGCAAAATCTAAATGATAACAAATTCCCTGACCCGAAAGAGTTCTAAAGTAGTAATCGTTACACGAGCAATAACCCAAGTCTAAATCAATCCAATATTCATGATGCTTTCCAACGATAGTCCAGATGATTTTTTTACTGGGTTCAAACAAATGGCACTTTAGTGATGGAAATATTGGTGATATGCACCTCTTACCCGATTATCTGTCATGAAGAAGCCCGCTTTATAAATATGATTTCGCCCGAATCGATTGATTCCAACAAAAGAGGATCTTCAACACAATGACCTATGTGATTCATGTTGATTCCTTTGATATCCTGCAATACGATACAAATTGATCCGTTAGAAACCATGAATCCCAAATCTCCCCTCTTAAACATTGATTTCTGTTTTTCCGCTCCTAAAGTTAACCCTGTTTCCACATATCCTATATTTCGCTCCAAAAAATGCATTCGTCCCGAAATAGGCATTGTTTTAATCATGTTCGAAAAGGTTATTGGTGATAGATGACGAACAAGCTCTAGGACGATTTTACCCTTGCCGACGGCCTCAAACACAACATGAGTCCTTGAGACAGAATTTGGATTGCTCCAGCTCATTTCTATTTCTAAATTACTTTCTATATGACTATTAATTTGTTCATTTATTAGCAACATTTAATTATATATTCACTTTTTTTGGTTTTATTCTTGGTTTTAAGACGTTCTACCCCTGAAAAAATTAAGGAAAAAAAACTGCCAAAAGTGAAAAAACGGACAAAAGTAAAAAGAAATACAGTAACAAAGATTAAGAATATTCAAGAAAAAGAAAAGAAAGGCAAGAAAACCAAAACTGAGAAACTGGAAACTATCGAAGAGTCAAAAAGTAATAGGCCAAAAGACGAAGTAGTAGTTTATCCAGAGATGGACTTTGAATCCAGGGAGATAACGCCTCAAAACAGTCAAGTATTGATAGGCCCCCTGACATTGACTCGATTTGAACGTGCGAGAATAATAGGTGCAAGGTCACTGCAACTTTCTCTTGGTGCGCCAATTTTAGTGGATTCATCAAACAAGTTTAATGATACAATATCAATCGCCGTCGCAGAGCTGGATTCAAAAGTCTTACCTATTTCAATAAGAAGAATACTGCCTAATGGGTTATATCAAGACATTCCTCTGGATTGGTTAAAGTAATTAGAATAAATATTCCTACAAATTTTTCTACAGTGCTAGACTCGTTATTGATAAAATGGATAGCCTATTAGTTCAAGGCAAACTAGAGATACTTGCTATTGAATTAAGTTAGGAAAATTTAAATTTCGATATTTTACAACTTTATGAGGGTCAAAATTCCTACAATTCATGGTAAGCACATAGGCCTTAATGCGATGATAATTCTGGAAGATGGTTCAACGTATCGGGGCATGGGTTTTGGCTATGCAAAGACAATAGGCGGTGAATTTGTTTTTAATACAGGCATGGTTGGTTATACTGAGACTTTAACTGATCCATCTTATAAAGGACAAATATTGTGTATGACTTATCCCCTCATTGGAAACTATGGAGTGCCAAGCAGAACTATTATAGATGGCTACGGTTTACCAAAATATTTTGAATCTGATAGGATTCAAATCTCCGGATTAGTAGTTCATGAGCTCTCTAATGTAGCGAACCATAGAGAATGCGACAAAACACTGGACCAATGGTTATACGATGAAAGAATACCAGGAATAAGCGGGATTGACACACGTGATTTAACCAAGAAAATCAGAATGAAGGGAGTGATGAAAGGTGCTCTTTCAGTCTCGGAAAATCAAATAAAAACAAAGAATCTATTGGATGCTATAAAGAATACCAGATATGATGGATTTAACTTCATGTCTCAAGTATCCGTTGAGAAAACGATCGAATATGGAGATCCTTCCTTAGAACCGATAGTATTAATCGATACCGGTACTAAATACAGCATTATACGTAACATTTTACGAATGGGTTACAGGGTTATTCGAGTTCCATGGGATATACCCTTTAATAAGATTATTGCATATAAACCAAAAGGTATTATAATAAGTAATGGTCCCGGAGATCCGAAAATGTGCAATAGCACAATAAAGACAGTTTTTAAATTATTTAATTCATCATTACCTATATTAGGAATATGTTTAGGAAACCAAATTATTGCACTTGCTGCAGGTGGGGATACATATAAGCTAAAGTTTGGACACAGGGGTCAAAATAAAGGTTGTACTGAAGTTGGCACCAATCAAACCTATATCACAAGCCAAAATCATGGATATGGAGTAAAATCAAATACTCTCGATAAAACTGGATTCAAAGCATGGTACATCAATTCTGACGATAATACTATTGAAGGTATCAAACATGAATCAAAGCCAATAATTGCAGTACAGTTTCATCCTGAAGCTTCTCCTGGCCCTTATGATTGCATCAACATATTCGAAAGTTTTAAAGATCTTGTGGAACAGAATGGATCAAAGGAAAAATCTATTCAAATTGATAAAATTAATGGAGGTGGAAAAATTTTCCAAAGAATGAAACCATAAAGAAAACAATAGTGTTAGGAAGCGGAGCAATAAAAATCGGAGAAGCGGGCGAATGTCAGAAATTCTGACCGCCAATTTGACTATTCCGGTTCGCAGTGCCTCAAAGCTTTGTCCGAAGAAGGAATTAAGACCATACTGGTAAATCCCAATATAGCAACGATCCAAACAGATACGAGATTCGCAAATAAGGTGTATTTGTTACCAGTAAATAGATATTATATAGAGCAAATAATAGAAAAAGAACTTCCTGATTCAATAATGTTAGGTTTTGGTGGACAAACCGCATTAAATTGTGGAGTATCTTTGCAGGATGAAGGAATTCTAGACAAATATAAAATACAAGTACTGGGTACTCCCATTAATAGCATAAAAATTACTGAGGATAGAGAACAATTTAAAAGCGCTATGATAAAGAGTAACATTCCAGTACTAGAGAGTTCTTCAGCGTATAATTTAAAAGAAGCTCTCGATGTCGCAGATAAAATAGGATACCCAGTGATAATCAGGGTTGCATATACTCTTGGTGGTAAGGGAGGAGGAGTCGCATATAATGAATATGAGCTCCAAGAAATTGTACAACGTGGACTATCTTTAAGTTTGGTAAATCAGGTTCTAGTTGAAAAATATGTAGGAAGTTGGAAACAAATAGAATATGAAATGATGAGGGACTGGACAGGTAACAGTATTGCAATTTGCAATATGGAAAATGTTTTAGGAATGAGAGTTCACACAGGAGACAATATTGTTATTGCTCCTTCACAGACGATCAATAACGAAGAATATCATAGATTACGCTCTGCCGCCATTAGAGCAATTGAATATTGTGGGATCGTTGGAGAATGCAACATTCAATTTGGTTTAGATCCATTAAGCGAATCTTATTGCGCAATAGAAATAAATGCCAGACTTTCGAGATCATCGGCACTAGCTAGCAAAGCAACAGGATATCCATTGGCTTATATGGCAGCAAAAATAGGTCTGGGTTACTCACTCACAGAACTAATTAATAGCATAACTAAGGCTACGACAGCTTGCTTTGAACCTTCACTAGATTATGTTGTTCTAAAAATACCTAGATGGGATTTCAGAAAATTTGAACTCGTTAATAGAAGGATTGGTACAAGCATGAAGTCAGTAGGGGAAGTAATGGCAATTGGCAGAACATTTGAAGAAGTCCTACAAAAAGCAATTAGAATGAATGATGCTGGAAAAATGGGTTTAGTCGGAAATGACGAAAAAGTAAAGGAAGAATTAGAATTAATTGAGCAAAAATTATTGTATCCAAGTGATGAAATTTTATTTGATCTTGTTAAGGCAATGAGATTGGGAATTCCCATATCAAGAATAAATAAACTTTCAACAATAGATTCATGGTTCCTAATTAAAATCAAAAATATTCTGGATTTGTATGATAAATTACAAAAGGTCGATGTGTCTGATATTTCTGAGAATTTAATACGAGATGCAAAAAAATACGGATTTTCAGATTTTCAAATTGGACAGTGTTTAGGCTTAAAGGAGATGAGCGTAAGAAAATTGAGGCAAAAATTTGGTATCAATCCAGTGGTAAAACAAGTTGATACGTTAGCTGCAGAATGGCCTGCAAAAACAAATTATCTTTATTTAACTTATGGAGGAGACAAGGACGATATCGTTTTTAGAAAAGAGAAAAATTCTGTGATGGTCCTTGGCGCAGGACCTTACAGAATAGGCAGCAGTGTAGAATTTGACTGGGGTACGGTCAATATGGTTTGGGGTCTGAAAAATAATGGAATAAAATCTGTATCAGTTATTAACTGTAATCCGGAAACAGTGTCTACTGATTACGATATCTCTGATAGACTATATTTTGAGGAATTATCATTAGAACGAATTCTGGATATATATGAAAAGGAAAAGCCAAAGGGAATAGTTACCTGTGTTGGAGGGCAAACAGCAAATAATCTTGTTCCTAAATTAGGGCAACTGAATGTACGTATTATTGGTACTGACAGTATCCATACCGATATGGCTGAAGACAGAGAAAAATTCAGTAGATTACTCGATTCATTGAATATAAAACAACCTCCCTGGAATAAATTTACAAACTTAAGTGGGGCGAAAATTTTTTCTCAAAATGTGGGATTCCCCGTATTAGTAAGGCCTTCATACGTGTTAAGTGGCGCAGCTATGAAAGTAATTTGGAATGAAGAACAATTAGAGCGGTATATTAACGAGGCCGCTCAAGTTAGCCCCGAATATCCAATTGTGATTAGCAAATTCTTTCAGGATTCAGCGGAAGTCGATGTAGATGCAGTATGCAATGGAAAGGAAGTCATTATAGGTGCATTAATTGAGCACATTGATAATGCAGGTATTCATTCAGGGGATGCTATGATGTGTATACCACCATGGAGATTGAACAGACAAACAATGAATACAATAGTAGATTACTCAAATATGATAGCAAGAAAATTGCAAGTAAAAGGTCCACTTAATATTCAGTACTTGGTCAAGGATGAGGAAGTATATGTAATAGAGGCAAATGTCAGAGCTTCAAGAACCACGCCTTTTGTCTCAAAAATAGTTGGAATTAATTTGATTTCATTAGCGTCTAAAGCTATTATAAACGGTAGTTTACCAGATGGGCTTAATGAACCATGGTTAAAAATTAGTGGCTTTGGAATAAAAGTCCCACAGTTTTCATTTATGCAATTAGAGGGTTCTGACATTGTCTTGGGAGTTGAAATGCAATCAACAGGTGAAGTTGCTTGTTATGGAAACAGTTTTTATGATGCCTTGTCAAAGGCTTATGAAGCAGCTGGATATAATTTACCACTTTCAGGATCGGCTTTAATAACTATAGGAGGGCAAAAAAACAAAGAAAAAATGCTTTCGCTGATTTTACTCATAAATTCCATGAAATTTAAAATTTTAGCAACTGAACACACGGCTGAATTTATTAAGAACAACATTACCCCAAATGTGCAAGAAGTTCACAAGATAAGTGAACCAGTAAGAAAACCAAATATTTCAGATCTCCTTTATGACAAGAAAATAGCTTTCATAATAAATATTCCATCAACTTCTACTATTGAAAAGTATGTTGGAATGCTGGATGATGAATATCAAATCAGAAGAAAAGCTGTTGAAATGGGAATTCCGGTTCTTACCACAGTAGAATCTGCAATTTCCTTCATACATTGTCTGGAGTGGAGAAATAAAAATAAACCGTCAATAAACCCACTGTCCAAGTATTATCTTAATTAAAGTCAGGATTTAAAACATCGCTTAGAATATTCTCATTTCCAACAATGGTTCCATCTATTGATACAACCAAACACTTGTCTATAATTTCCTTTCTCAATATTTTTTTCAAAATGGGTGAATTTGTTCCCTTATTTTTTAATTTACTATTACCATAAATGTATCTATTAAATGAAGGTAACAATACAAGATCTAATGATCCTCTTGTACTCGGGAATATAGCTTCTTTCTTTACTTTTAAAAAAATCCAGATTTTTTGTCCATTCAAAACACTATTTTCTCTGAAAAATGTCGGATGCATGTGTCCCATAACAATTTTGTTAATATTAGACCTGAGCTCTGATGGGAACGTATGTCCATGCGTTAAGAGAATGTCATCCAATACCATTCCTTTAACTCCAATCAGATGTACATTTTCTGGTGTAATCAATCCTATTCTTGAATCATGATTTCCAGGAATCAAATATAATTCGCAGATTTCAGAGAGTGAAAGTAGAAAATTAGGAATATGATCCCAATCTTCCTTTCCTACCTTATAGATATTGTTTTTTATGTCACCAAGTAATACTATCGAATTTACTTTTTTTGAAATAACAATATTTCTTAATTCTATTTCAATCTCTTTTATGATATGATACCAATCAATAGCAATATCACTATTTTGTACCCAATATGTTTTACCTATATGTAAATCACTGATTACCAGTACCCTATTTACTTTATCATCATTAAAAACATCAATCAATAAAGCTGGTTTATTCTCAACTATATTGATTTGACTCACAATATGTTACAATATATTATCGGATATTAAAAACATTGGATTTTTCAAAAATTTGATTAAAATTTTTACATGGACCATCATATCGCAAACGATGAATTTAGAAAATGAATATTATCAAATAGGTTATTAGCAGAAGAGTTAAGTCAACTCATTAGTGATCAATATCATGAAATGTAATTTGCTGGTAACAACATTTAAGAATAGAGAAAGTGATGCCTTAGAAGAGTTAACCCAGTTGCTGGATATACTAGGTGATAAGGAACCTTCAATTGAGATTACTTCTATTTCAGGTATTATTCTGGCAAATACTTGCCTTGATCCCTTTCAAATAGTGGAAAATTGTAAAGAAATGGTTAGAAATGAACCATGGAGATTCAGATATGTTCTAAGAATTATACCGTTAGAAAAAATTTGTAGGGCAGAAATAATTGAGATTCATAGTGTTGTCAAACGGCTTTGTACAAAAATAGGCCATCATGAAACGTTTATGGTCATGATAGAAAAAAGGCAAACTAAATTGCATTCTAAAGAAATTATTTCCACAGTGACTAGTGATTTAGATATGAAAGTAAATCTAGATAATCCAAATTGGATAATATTGATCCAAATAATAAATAGACTAGCTGGTATTTCGATTCTCAGATCCAATCAAATATTTAGCTCCGTGAAAGAAAAGATATCTTCAATAAAATGAAAAGGAAATCAGATGCAAGTTAATATAATAAGTTACCCTACAAGGAAACAAGCGCTGCTTTTTCCGTTAGAATTTTTAAAAATTCCTTTTTATTAAAATTGTCACATGGAATCTCCAATCCTTCACATATGTCGATCATTTTTTCATTTGTTGCATTCAAGAGGGAGCTATCTTGTTTAACAAACATTTTGCTTAAATATTTTAACGAATCAATTATTGCACCTTTCTTTTGAGAAAGTAAAACGAAACATCCAAAACCATTATTTTTTAACCCGCCAATCTTAATTGCTTTATCGACCTGATTACTACAAACTAGTCTCAATAGAAGTTCCATTTCCAATCTTTTAGCAATTTTGATTTTTCTTTCATTAGATTCCAAAATAATCTTAATTACTTCAAAGATATGTCTTTTACCAAAAATATAACTTGGATTAATAACTTGAATCATAACGTCTGGGAACATTTTTCTAAATGTTGTAATAGTTACTCCTATGTCAGCAATACCTAGTACCTCTGTACAGATAATTGTTACAAAAATTGAATCAATTTTATACAAGTGGAAGCTACTAATGGTTTGGATCTTTTCTTTCATGTCAAGTTAAGTTATATTAAGTAGAAAATCATCTTAACCGCCATGAATTAGGTTCGCAATAGTAACAATATCCCCAGATTTGATTTTTTGATCAGTGCCAGATACTGATAAATCTACACCATTAATCAAAATTAAGAGATTCTCTTTATCAATTAAATTAGAATTATTAGTGTTTTGATTAAGTACGGAAAATATATTTGATAACATAATTTCCTTTTCATGAATTATAATATTGTCTTTACCGCAATATTTCTTGATGGAGCCCAATAACTTTAATGTAATCAAATTTCTATTAGTTACCTAATGATGACGTCTCGTCAACATCTTGCTCAATTTTCTTATTTTGTTCTTTCGTTTGCTTGTTGATATTTGAAGCAATATAACCGGCTATCTGATTTCTCAATTCTTTTGAACTAACTTTTGCAATCTCATCTATCATTTTCTTATTTTGTTGAAAATCAACGTTAAATTTATCTGGGTACCGGTTTAAAAGGTCTGTTGATAGTTTTTTAACTCTATTCAATATCTCACAGTATTCATGTAGGCTATTTTATACCTTCCTTATTAAAGAAACCATATTTAGATACTAATCAAAGAATAAAATTGAATTTTTTTTAAGTGCATTTATCACGTTGCTGGGAGATAAGCAAAGGACTTCTGATATGCTTCTTACGACACTCATGAGAACTGAAGACGGTAGTGTAATAACATTCCTAAAACATGATGCATATCTTACAGGTCCATCAGTTTCAATTAGTAATCTCTTTTCATTTGTTAACCTCAGCAGAGTTTGTTTTTTCTTTGAGTAGACTAGTAACGGACCATAGGAAACATACAGGCCCATATCAAGAGATTTCTGTAATTGCTGTGGACTTCCATCAAACCAATGAAGGCATACTCTTTTCAGATTATATGTGGATAACACACTCAGAATTTTGTCTAGTGAATTTCTAGAATGTATTGAAACGGGCTTATCATATGTTTCTGCAATAGATAACATTTTATTAAATACCTGAACTTGTAACACTTTAGTATTTTTTTCTTGATTGTAGTAAGTAGGGTCTAGTCCTATTTCACCAATACCATCAATAATATGTATGTTTGAGGTAACAATTTCTTCAAACTTTGAGATATTTTCGTCTGCAAATTGTGGATGGATTCCAACAAAATTATAGACATAGCTTTGAACATTCTTTTCCTTAAAAAGTTTTATTGCCTTTAATGAATACGAAATGTTTACTGTTACAGAACAAGCCTTTATTCGCATTCTTTTCAAAGTTATGAGAATTGACGGCAAATAATTATCATATTCAGTATCAGTGAGATGAATATGAGAATCGTATAACACAGGGCTCATTTTGGATACTAGGGCTGACAAAATATTATGGGTTATTCAACTTACTTAAAATAAAAAAATCCATCATTTAACAAGCTCTATTCGTCTTT
>DATCWH010000039.1:0-21139 GCA_036566445.1 Nitrososphaeraceae archaeon | reverse complement strand
TTGGGTGTAACAAGGATTATAGCGCCTTCAGCGGTAGGGAGTCTACAAGATAACTATAAACCTGGGGATATAGTACTACCTAAACAATTTATAGACTTTACTAAACGAAGAGAGTATACGTTCTATGATGAAGGGGAGGTGTGTCATGTATCATGCGCGGATCCTTTTTGTAATGAATTAGGCGAAATTTTTCTAAAAATTGGTAAACAACTAAATTGCAATGTGCATGATGGGGCTACTTATATTTGTATAGAGGGACCTCGTTTTTCTACCAGAGCTGAATCAAAATATTTTAAAGATATTTTACATGGCGATATTATTGGAATGACCCTCATCCCGGAATGTATCCTTGCAAGAGAAATGCAAATATGCTATGTGTCGATTGCAACGGTTACTGATTATGATGTTTGGTATGAAAATCCGGTTTCATCAAAAGAAATTCTGGAGGTACTGACTAAAAATGCCAGCAAAATTAAAGAATTGCTTGCAAAATTCATTCCCTCCATTCCTGAGAGTAGAAATAAATGCAATTGCAAGAATGCATTACAGGATGCTATGGTTTGATTTGATCTTTAGTTGTCGGGTGTATGAGAATTACTTCTCCCTCAACAAGCTTTCGTTGCAGTACTAGCTGGAAATTTTCGGTATCATAACCGAATTCTTTCAATTTGGACAGAGTCTTTTTTGTCAAGTTCAGACTAATGTTATGCCCTCCTATCCTTCCAAAAGCAATGGCATTGAACTTTAATTTTGTATCTTTAATGACAAAGTAACCCCTTAATTTGCTTGCATACTCTCCTCCCTGAGCTTTTTCTACATATATTTCTGGTTCATCTGAAGGATGAGAGTCACGAATCATTTTGGACTTGCCTCATTTGTAATTTCGATACTTCTGTTTACATTTTTGGAAACTAGAAAACTCCACCATTTATCATCTACTATCTTGTAGTCAGATACATTAACATTAACTGTTGTTTCGTCATCGGTATCTATGAAGGAAAACTTTCCATCTTTTATTATTTTTATTAATTTCCACCTCTCTTTACCCATTCTATTTCTATTTATGGCTACCGCCCATTCTTGATCCTCCGCAATTGTAGGCATGCCGATATAGTCAACTATCTCCAAAATACCCAATCTTTTCTCTTCGCAAAATACTTTCTTATTTATAACATTTCTCCAGATATCAACAGCCCCTATTGTCCTTTTATTTTCATTTATGTTAATCACTCCAAAATAAACCACCTTATTTTCCGGAATTGTTGACATTAGACAAATCATGGATTCTAATTGCCTTATTTAGTTCTTGCAGATTCGTGAATTCTTTCTAACGACGTGGCTAAATTATCAATCTGGATGTTCTTTTTAAATTCAATACCTATTTTTTGGCAATGTAGACGATAAGCATTTATGACTGAAAATTTGGGGTGAAATGTTTGATACTCCCCAGACAGTTCCAATATCAATCCTTTTTCAATTAGATTATTGAGCAGTTCTCCTGTTTTATCTATATCAAGATTTAGCTCATCTGAAACCTTTGCTTGTGGAGATTTTCCATTTATTATCAAAAATAAGAAAATTTGTGCTTCTATGTCTGATAAACTAATCTTGGATATCAGAGCATCCCTAATCTTATCCAATTAGTATAAACTCTATTATATTTTTATTTATTAGTTTGCCACCGTTTTCGTTGCAATCAACTTCATGAAAAGTCATAAGCGCATAATACGATTCAATTCTAGTAACTAGGTAGATGCAATTTATCTCCTAGAATGAGAATATCTCCTTATACTTTTCATATCTTTTTCTTATATCCTTTGCATTAACATTGACAAGTTTTTCGATACCATAATCCTCTATTGCAAACGAACCCATAATGTTACCATGTATCATAGCATTTTTCAAAGAATTTGAATCCACCTTTTCTTGTTGTGACAAGTACCCCATAAACGCACCACCAAAAGAATCGCCGGCACCAGTAGGATCCTTTATGATTTCAATTGGATAAGCTGGCAGGGGATAGAATTCATTATCGTAGAAAAGCAGAGATCCGTTTTCCCCTTTATTTAAGACAGCAAAAGTAGGACCATTTGAAGCTAACAAACGAGCACATTTGAAAATATTACTTTCCTTAAACAGCAATCTCGCCTCTGACTCATTTAATATTACTCCATCAACTTTAGTCATCATCTCGATGACATCATCCCTTTTATTCATTATCCAAAAATCCATTGTATCGCAAATTATCAACTTTGGTTTGGAAAATAATTTTAATATCCTCATATTTTGCACGGGATCATTATTTGCAAGATAAACATATTCTGAACCAACATATTCTTCTGGTATTGTCGATTGGTAATTTGAAATTACATTTAGTTCAGTCTTGTTCGTGGTTCTCTTAGAAAGATCATAGCCAAAAGAAGAATCGTAATGAAACGTTTTTTCCGTCTGACTAATTGCTAATCCTCTGATATCAAGACGATTTTTTAGGAGCTCAAGATACGATGTTGGAAAATCATGACCTATGATCCCAATTATTGATGTGGGTACGTAATTTGAAGCTGAAATTGATGCATAGGTAGCTGTGCCACCCAGAGTTCTTTCCACAGTATGAAAGGGTGTACGGGTAGTATCCAATGCTATGGTTCCAAATATTGTCAGCATGCTGTCCAATCAATAACAACAATAAATAAGTGTTCAACAATAATTTGGATATTGAAATCAGAGACAAAATATGATAAAATAGTTATTGGGTTTTCTGGGGCATCTGGCATTATTTATGGAATACGACTCTTGGAGATTCTTCACTCCATTAATATTCAAACATACCTTATCATCAGTGAATGGGCAAAAAAAAATATTGAAATTGAAACAGATAATAGATTAGAATATGTAAAATCTCTTTCTTCTGTTAATTACGATAATTTCAAATTAGACGCCTCAGTTTCAAGTGGTTCCTTCCTCCATGATGGTATGGTAATAGTTCCATGTAGCATGAAATCCCTTTCCAGCATTGCAAATGGTTATGACGATACTCTCATTTCTCGTGCCGCATCTGTTACTTTAAAAGAATCGCGAAAACTAATTCTTGTGCCAAGGGAAACACCTCTTTCAAGGATTCATCTTGAAAATAT
This sequence comes from Nitrososphaeraceae archaeon, assembly GCA_036566445.1. Lineage (GTDB taxonomy): Archaea > Thermoproteota > Nitrososphaeria > Nitrososphaerales > Nitrososphaeraceae > TA-21. The sequence goes on along the minus strand of DATCWH010000039.1, from coordinate 18,005 downwards.
GATCAAGTTACAGGATGCGGGTGCAATTATACTACCAGCCATGCCTGGATTCTATCATAAACCATCCACTATATCTGAAATAGTAGACCATCTAGTTGGAAAAATTCTTGACCAACTAAAAATAAAGCACGATCTGTTCACAAGATGGAAAGATAAATAATAGTAATGACTATGGACTACTATTTTAGTAACGATATAGTAACGACTATCTATTACTTTTCCCATAGTTGTAATTTTTCGATTTTCGCTCTTCTCTTTGCTTGATAGAGCATTTCATATACTGTCTTGTGAGATCTTCCATTGATTAGTAACATTATTGCATCAATAGCCAATTTTGTTTCTTCATAGTTTCCTATCAAGGCAATCGTATGACCATATATTGAGATAAACGTGTTAGTTAATTCTTCTAGATTCTTTCTCGCTTTACCCTTCTCACCAATAATTCTTCCCTTTATCCTGTTAGTAGAATTGGTCGAGGTTGTAAAGTTACGAAGATCCAAAATTTGAAACAGCGATTCCTCATCTAAGATCCTAAAGGCCCTTTCTGGAGAAAAACCATTTGAAATAGCATTGATGATCTCTCTTGCCTTTAAAGCTCCATATTCATCAAAATTTTTAGATGTTGATGAGATAGTTATTTCGCCTGTCTTACTTTCAATTTCAATTTTTACTTTACACTTTTTGCAAATTTCGTTCTTGGTTTTTCCCCCATTCCCTATAACTACCGGAATTCGTTCTTCAGGTATGTGTGATGTTAAACTGAGATGATCTTTTTTGTCCAAATAACCCTATAGAAATTCACACTTGTAATTATTTATTTATTTATTTATTTATTTATTATCTGACATTTTTCACTTAATATGATTGTATGAATCTATAAATCATCAGAAATGGAACATCTGAAAAATACTTGACACTGGATCTCTTTGCAAGATTCATTTCAATTGCTTTTTCCACTGTCTCTTTGCCTGCTAAATTTGATATTGAAGATTTATTTAGATAATACTCTATATCATTTTCGTCTACTACCTTATCCATCCAGTAATTTTTTTTTATATCTATTGTAATATCTCCATGGTGGATTTGTTTATCAATCAAATAAAGATCACAAATATTCACCATAAGGGAATTTTGGTATTTTATTGTTCTAATTGCATATCTTTGCGGTTGGTTTTTAGTACTGCGATTGTCTGATATCAAATGGTATTTTGAAGCTAGCATATTTAGATAAGTTTTTTTGTTTTAACATTAATATAAGATTTTATATTTTGCATCATCTGTAGTATAAAAGATATCAAAAAATGTTCATTATCATTGTTTGTATTCTCATTAGTAAGCATTAATACTAATATTGGACCATCAAATTAAATAGCCTGCTCTGCATAATCAAGTCGTAGAAAAGATTGCCAAAGGACCTAGAGTATCTGAGGGACAAAAGGAGTTTGGATTATACTTCTATTTCAACTCAATATAGAAGAGTTCTTGTTGTCTGTATTGATAGAGATGATGACCTAGGTAAAAACGGTGGTGTTGAAACTCCAGTCTTTGGAAGAGATCACTGCATAAACGCAGGAACTAGATTAGCAATAGAAGATCCAGAAGATGCTGATGCTAATGCAATCTTTGGTGCCGTAAAAATATACGAAGAGCTTGTAACGAAAGGCTATGAAACTGAAGTTGCCATTATTACCGGAGCTTACAATCGGGGCATAGAAGCAGATGAAAAAATATCTTCAGAACTAATAGCAGTTTTGTCAAAATTTAAGGCCGAAGGAGTCGTCATCGTTTCTGATGGAGAGGATGATGAAACCGTAATACCGCTAGTACAGGCTATGGTTCCAGTAATATCGATACAAAGGATCATTATGCGACATAGCAGGAGCGTTGAATACTCGTATGCAGTTTTTGGAAAATATGTAAAGATGTTAGTTTATGACCCGAGATATTCAAAGTTCTTTTTGGGCGTACCTGGTGTCTTGCTTATATCTAGTGGCTTTGCTACAATTTTTGGTTTTACCAGGGAAGCCTTGGCAATAGTACTGAGCGTATTGGGTGTTGCATTTGTAATCAGGGCTTTTGATATTGACAAATCAATTGGATCGCTAAATAGGACTACACCTTCGACATTCATCAGAATATTTTCAACTTTTGCGGGGATCATGATAATTTTAGTAGGATTATCTAATGGAATATCGAGTATCCCTGACGGAGCTATTGCAAAAGATGCTAGCGTTTCAGAAATCATCACAAATAGGGTTGTAGTAGGTGAATTTGTGCATGGTTCAATAACTTTAATTTGGATAGGTTTAGGGACTATTTTCGGTGGTATGCTTTTAAGTAATTGGTTTAAAGGAAGCATTAGCATTCTTTCGGATATCCTGAGATTGGTTGTACTTGGTTTGATATTCATACCCGCAATTCAATTTACTTCAGTATTAACTGAAAAAACAAATCCTTTCAATCTAATTTCGTCATTATTTATTGGTTTGGCTATTACCTTGGTGGCTACAACATTTTTGTTTCAATATTTCAGAAACAAAAAAGGCGGGGAACATCTTAAGCATTAGGACTAGTCATTTCATAAGAGTTATTATATGATTTAAAATCACTCAATTAGAGAGCAAATGCGTGGTTTTTTTTATGATCTCATTAATAATAATTGGTTTTATAGATTTTATGAACGCAAGCTAGAATCACAAATAAAACTAGATTCTCTCCCAAATCACGTCGCAATAATATTGGACGGAAATAGGAGATGGGCAAAATACCATTTTTTGGCAAACAAGGGTGCACATGCCATGGGGGCAAACAAGGCCGAACAGTTACTCACTTGGATATACGATCTTAAAATTAAGATAACTACACTTTACGTATTGTCCATTGAAAATCTGGAACGCGATAAGAAGGAGTTGGATGAAATCTACGAACTGCTTGGAATAAAACTTGAAAAATTATACAATGATTCGCGGATACACGAGAGGGAAATGAAAATAAAGGCTATTGGAAATATAGAATCACTTCCAAAATCAATAAAAGAGATTTTATTTAAACTTGAGAAGGAGACGAATCACTACGACCTCACCTTTCTAAATATAGCTATTGCATATGGGGGACAGCAGGAATTAGTTGAAGCGATTCGAAAAATTGCTCACGATGTGGAAAAAAAGGAGTTACAAATATCAGATATTAATGAACAGTCAATTCATTCATATCTTTATACTTCACATCTGCCACAACCAGAACCCGACCTTATCCTGAGAACTTCCGGTGAAAAGCGGCTGAGTGGATTTCTGTTATGGCAAAGTGCGTACAGTGAATTAGTGTTTATGGACGTATTTTGGCCTGAATTTAGAAAGATCGATTTGATGAGGGCAATCAGGACATTCCAAAGGCGACGAAGAAGATATGGAAAATAAGGGAATATTGATATGGGTTTCTTACTCCCTTGTACAATATTAATGCCACAGCATGGTGATTATGACCAAAAAACAGTAAAGTGGTTTTGCAATAGATGGATCAACAAGAAACAATGGTTAGAATTTCATGGTTATTCTCCAATTTCTACAAATATTGAATCGGATAAAGATGATGCTGTAGAGAGCAAGTAGTAGATATGGATTTTCGGTTTGAATAATTGGTATGATGAGGGAAAAATCTGCTGGCTTTATTCTTATATCCAATAATTTACACCATTCTGATTTTTCTGTATTGTTGCTTCATTATAGATCAGGTCATTGGGACTTTCCTAAAGGCAACATTGAAACTAATGAAACTGAAATGCAAGCCGCTACCAGGGAATTGAGAGAAGAAACAGGTATAGCAAAATTTAGGTTGATACCAAACTTTAGATACTTGTTAAGTTATAAATATAATAGAAAATCAACTGTGATCTCAAAACAAGTAACCTTGTTTTTAGCATCAACTAAGGTAAAAAAAGTAAAAATATCTCATGAGCATACAGGTTATAAATGGACAGATGTTAGTACTTCAACAAACCATTTAACATTTTCAAATGCCAAAAATGCATTACTTTATGCAATAAAATTCTTAGACAAACTACCTTACAATATCAATTACTAGCAAATGGACTTTGACTCATTGTGATATCTTGAATTGAAACATGATTTATCATGTCAAATAACTTTATTTCAAGTCAACTGGATCACAAACTGGTATCAAGGGTTTTCATTCAATGTTAAAAATTATCACAAACATGATGATGACCTCGTACCACTGAATACAAAGCGCCTTCTAGTCTTTAGAATTCCTTCAAGTCCAGTAAGTTTGATAATTTCTTTCGTTTGTTTTTTGAATTTAGAATGGAACGACCTATTATAAGATAGTTGCTGCCACTATCAATAGCCAATTTAGGGTCTCCTCCTTGAGTCCCTACACCAGGAGAATAAATAGGAATGCTAGAAATGGATGAGATATGTTTCAGAATCTTCAAATGTGTAGCTCCTACAACAATTCCATCAACATTACTCCTTCTTGCATATTGTAAGAATATTTCAAAGAGTGGTAAAATTTTACTTTGTTTTGACTTTTCCTGGACAACCTTCAAACCATATCCCTCGCTAACATTTACATGGCTCATGTAAGCAAGTGAAATTACCCCCATTCTAAATTTGTGAGCAAGGCGAACAAACGATCTTAATTCATTTTCCCCAATTATTGGATTTACTATCACCGAATCAAACCCCATCGAGTGCAAATATCTTAAGGTTATCTGATTGGTATTTGTGATGTCGTTTAATTTTATATCGGCTATTGATAGCAAACCATATGAATGTATAATCTTATTGATATTTTCAATGCCTCTCTTGCTAAATGCAAGTATAAGATGAAAATTAATTTTAATAGCGCACAGATATGGATTCAAATTCTTAATCAAATTTTCAATATGCTTAGGATTATGATGACGTGGTTCCAGGTCGAGGGCAAGTATTATGAAACTCTTGTTAGCAATTGAAATTTGGATAATTCGATCTCTGTACGGCGCAACCTTATTCATTAATCTTCACGAGGGGATGTGAACCAAATAATTTTATTAATTTGATGTAAATATATCCATGTTCTTCTATGTTGTTTGTAAATGTTGGATCTTCTGATTTCAGACTAGAATATTTTATAAAAGAATTAACCGGATTTTCAGGAATTGTTGCGTAATAAAAGTAAGATATTCCGTCAGATTCAGCCATATTCAGCGCCGTTCCGACGACATATTTGGATTTCTTTGTACTCTTAAAAACAAAGAGAGGTAGTGGTGATTCCTCATAAATCATTTTGTAGGAGGCGATTTTTATGAGACTTTGGAAATTACTTAACTTGATTGGTTCATAATTGGAGTTCTTTGTACCTTTTGGTCTTCGCCAAAAAATTGGTGGAAATTTATCAACGGATATAATCGGGGAATACATGACCGAAGGATTTTGTATGTTTTCCACTATCGAAACATGTTCAATTCCATTACTGTTTCTATAGCCAAGAAACTGACCTTGACTCGCATATCTGACATAATATATTACCGGTACGTTATTAAGAAAATCAATCTGAGTTGCCAATAGATCTTCTTCGGTGGATTTGAATGAAAACGTAAGAAGAGGTGTTCGCTCAAAGGCACAGACGAGTCTGCCAAAATCTTGAATAGTGGAAACTTCAATAAAGAAGGGTGATTTAAGTTGCAATGCTCTACGTTTTAAAATAACATTATTAAAATCATGCGAATGAGTTTTGCTTTAACAAATTTTTCTAGGACATGTTGAACTGATTTTCAGTTCGGCGATCTATTATTTCATTTATCTCGGCTCCGGTTCCTATGAGAACAACTTTAACACCGAGACCGTCCTCTATATTTTCGATGAAACTCTTTGCTTGAGAAGGCAATTTAGAGTATTCTTTTAGACCCGCACAATCTGGAAAGACTACGTCTAATTTAGTAACAGCTAATTGGTTTGCACTGTTTATCATTACCGATTTCTTGGCCAATTCCATATTAAAGGGGGAAGCCCTTCTTTGTCTACCGGTTACACTTCCATACTCCACCCAACCCAATTTACTAGCTTCGTCAACGGTGATTTCATTTTCAAGTGGTCCACCACCTACACGGGTGACATACGCCTTAAAGACCAGGATGACATCGTCGACCTTCTTTGGTCCTATGCCAATATCAGAACATATTCCAGATGCAGTAACATCTTTAGAAGTTACAAATGGATAGTTACCATGATACAAGGAGAGAAAAGTTCCTTGTGTTCCTTCTATGATTACTGAGTGATTTTCGTCAATTGAGTCATTAACAATATCTGAAACATTTCCAAGATACCTCTTTAATTCGTCTACGTCTTTGGCTAGGTTCAGGATTCTTAAAGCACGATCAGAATTTGCCGGACCCGTACCACTCCCGGTAGTACCAACAATTTTCTTTAAGTGAGCATCTTCCATATCGCGCTTTATGTGGGATTTATCAATAATTCCGCAATGACTGTCTATTACTGTTCTTTTTTCAGCATTATACATCCGAGATTCATCCATCAAGATTCCTGGCGTCACAAGGACTCCAGCTCCAATCAAAAGTTTGGTTTCAGGATTTAAAACTGCACTTGGCAACATACGGACCTTGAAAGTTTGATTATTGTAAACAAATGTGTGGCCTGCATTTGCTCCAACTCCTCCTCTTACAGCAATTTTTGGGTTATCTTTGATCGATAGGTAAGCAATTATCTTTCCTTTTCCTTCATCGCCATAAAAACCGCCTACTATTACTTTACAGGTCATTTTCAAATTCAATTGAATTACATGTAAATATAAGGATAAGCAAGTTGGATGACAACCATAGACAAGTCGAAATATTATACGGATCAATTCAGAATTTAGAGTGACATTTTGGTCTCATGTGGTTCGGCCAAAAAAACATACTTCTGTTGCATTATCGCACTTTGACACAATTTTATATAGTCGATTTGAAATAATGATACTATTTAAAATGGATTATGCAAAGTTGTGTAAAGAGATATTAGAACTGGATCCAAAAATCCGTTTTGCAGGTGTATGCGACGAGACAGGTGAGATAAAATTCGGTGGTCAACGTGAAGGACTGGCGAATTTGCTAACAGCCGAAGAGACGAAGAGATCAAATTTACAAGCACTTGCTAGGTGGGGATTACGTAATTCTCTAGCATCCAAAGTGGGCAAAGGAAAGTATGCCATGGCAGAGTATGAGAAGATAAAACGCATTACTGCTCCTCTGGATAATGATCATCTGCTCCTAGTTACCACAGAAGTACAAGCAGATCATCAGAATATAATATCTAAAGTTCTAAAATTAATTCAATCATAGTCGAGTTAGGTTTACCTTTACCTTGTTTTTTTGGCTATTTTGACTATGATAATTGATTCAGATCTAGTCTTCCTTAATCCATCCGTGCTCATGCTCTCTGTGATCATGCGATGCCCCGACGCCAGTGACAGCTCCCATGTAATCACCATACACAGCAATAACATCCTTCAAATCTGAAAGCTCCTTGAGAAATTCTAATGTTAATTTGTTGTTGAAGGCGTAATGGGTCCCGTTATCGTGTATTGTCGGATTCATTCCAGTCTTGCTAATGATGTAAGCTCGCATTTCTTCAGAATTTACTTCTGGCTTTGTAAAAACTTCTATCAAGTAAAAAGGATCCTTGTCTGGGTTATTGCGTTTTCGCATCATCAAATCATGAATGAGTTTGGGATGAACCTTTGAAAGATGAATTTCATACAGAGTATACAGCCCCTCAAAGACCCTTCTTATTTCACTCAGTTCTGACAATTTAGAATTCAATAATAATATACCATTCTAGCTATAAGAGGATTTTTGACGATCTCTTTTTCCTAAAATTATTTTTGACAATTCACTTGTATCTTCTTTGCAGTTGAGTATGGTTTATTCATATTTTGGCTTATTGTAATCATTATCATTATGAGTAATCGTTCCAAATCCTTTAAGTCAAACCTGAATTGATAAAACTAGTAACCTGAACAGATCAAAAAACCTGAGGTATATGATCTCATCATTAAGCCTTAACTAGAAATAACAAATTAAATATCTTAATTATAAAATGGATACTTGATATCCAAATATGGATTCCAATTCCAGTGACAAAGACATCGAAAATTTGCTTCTCATCATAGCAAACCTTCCAGATTTTCTGAAATTATCAGTTTGCAGAACTAAAACAAAGGAATTACTAGAAATGTCGGAATCAGAAAAAAAAGTGTCCATTGTCAGGAGTTTAAATTCTATCAACTTGATCGATCAAGACAAGCTGGTCAAATTAACAAGAACCTGGATGAAGGCTGTCTCAGAAATTGAACCTGATGAACTCACTGAGATATTGAATTGCTATCTTCTGATATTAGATAGTGCAAAACTTTTTAATAAAATTGACCCGAAATTGATATTAAATACATTTTTTTCACTTGAAGAAAATGAAAAGAATAAACTGATGGTTTGTCTTAAAGAGGCGTTATTTCTGAATCCTAATAGGGAACATGTATTGAAAAATATTCCGCCAAATCTCGCTAAAGTAATATTCAGCTGAAATTAGATAAAAGATTACAAAATATAAATTTGATTTGATTATTGATTAGTAGTTAAAATCTAATTTCCTTTCTCATTTTATTTTATCGCCTATCGACTTCCAGTATAGTTACCAAGGACCCTTAATGTGTGGCATAACAATTGACATCAACAAACTAGACGTATAAACAATTGAAACTTGAAATAGAAATATTGTTTCTTATTTATTGAAACAAGATAGTAAAAACTTTAATACTTATTTGATGAGTAGGTGATTACAATGATGCAAACAAAACTACTCTCAGTATTATTCATTACATCTGCAGCCTTACTGATATCAGGAGCCATTCAAAACAACGTCATGGCATATCCATATTCGCAGGAAAAACAAGGATATTCTGACCATGACAAAATGATGAAGCCAGGATGGTATGCATTTGGAACCATTGCAAGTTTACAAAATGATGAAAATGGTAATCCTACATGGATAGTTTCAGGTCTTTACAAAGGTAGTCTCTCAATGAATAATAAAACACAAGATGGAAACGCAACAGGCAGTCTTCCAAATGCAACATTGAATACCAAATTTAATATGGTAATGACAAATGGATCTGCTATGCATGATCACAGGATCTATGACTTTACACTTACAAATATGTCAAAGCCAAATAACTCGACAGAAGTAGTTAATGGAACTGCTACTATAACCATGAGACAGGGACCAGTACCTGATGTTCCAGTCAGCATAAAAGCGATGGATAACAATGCCGTAAGTATATGGATAGATCCAACCAAGGTACAAAACCACTTCGGGAACACACCGATATTTGGTACAATAGAAAAAGCGATAGAAGTACGTAAGTAGAGTAGACTGAAGAGAATTTGAAATTCCTCCTCTTTTTTTGATGCTTGTTCGAGTGAATCATTTTTCTATCATATTTTTCAGATTAATATAGCAATTAAATTATTCAATGAGTTGTATGATGTCTAAAAGTAATATTCAATTAGGGAGTCCCAGGATTTTCGGGATTCTTTTTCAATTCCTCTACCTTGTCCAAGCCAAAGAATGCTCTTTCATATTTTCTTAGTGCTTTCCTGTGTTCTGGTAACGACATGTCTAAATGCATTTCATTAATTACCATAACTCCATAAGTTGTCCATTCCTTCCAGCAATCATTACACGACGGATACTTTAATGAAGAAGGGTCTTCAATTTCATTTTCATCAAAATTTTTGCCACATTTTAAGCATTTCATTTACAAGTGATGATAACTAAGGATATTTTATTCTTTTATTTTAACAAACTAGGCAAATAACATATTACCCTTTTTTTTGTAACTGTGATTCTTCCTAATATGATCCCGCATTACCTCCATGCCTTCAAATTTCATATTACACCTTTTACATTCGTATATTTTATTATCATGGGTAATTTGAAAATGGCGCATCAATCCTTCTAATGTCCTAAAATTTTTTCCACAATAATCGCAGGTATTTTTCTTTAATAAACTAAATTTCGAAAAATTCAACATATGTACAGGTTGTATTCTTAGTATTTATATTATTATCATTATCCTCATACTATCGTGACAAAAAAACTGGAGTATTAGTGCATTAAAATCAATATATTATTATCTACATTTGATTACATTCTAACTCACAATGGCAGATAGGGATCTTCACTTCTATTCTAGAAATACAGAAAATGTGGCAAGGGATCTACTTGGTAAGAAATTGGTCAGAATTTACGATGATGGATCCGGAAGGGTAAGGCGATTGTCTGGCATCATATGTGAAACAGAAGCATATGGTTCAAAGAATGACCCTGCAAGTCACGCGTTTAATGGCCTAACGAATAGGAATTCAGTAATGTTCTGTGATGTTGGTAAAGCCTATGTTTATTTTATTTATGGGATGCATCATTGTATGAATATTACCGCACATTCTCCGAACAACTATGCAGGTGCAGTATTGATTAGATCGTTGATACCAAAGGAGGGGATAAATACAATGATGTACCGTTGTAATGTCAAAAATAAACTGAATCTAACAAATGGACCTGGCAGATTAACAAAGGCACTAGATATTAACAGATCGCATAATGGACTCAGGCTAACTGACAAGCAATCATTATTGAAAATAGAAAATGGTATAAAACCTAAGAAAGTAGTTACTACCACAAGGTTTGGTATAAGTAGAGCTAAGGAAAAATATTGGAGATTCTTGATTGCGGATGATTAATCAGAAAATCACATATAATATTTCAGCTGCTCTTACAGTTGAATTACCAATACTTGGCTTTTATTTTCTCAATTACCCTTTCGTGTTCAGGGCCTCTTCTTCGAGCATATCTTTCCATAGCACCTAATGGAACTCCTCCCAAAGTTCTTGCCAATCCTGCAAAGAAGAAATTCTTTATCGGATTATCGCGGCCTACTTTATGCATAAATTTCTGAATTCCGTATTTGAAATTATGCTGCCATGTCTTGTACATGACTCCCAATTTAGGAGGATCCATTGTATTTCCAATATCAAAAAATTCTGATTTTTCTAGTAGCCCAATTGGAACAAATGTCAAAGGAGTGGTTGTAAACTTCGATTCTGGTTGTTCCGTTTCCAAAGAATGAATCAATTCAATTGTCTCCCAGCTGTCTTCCACGGTTTCATCGTTGTCTAATCCCATTATCAGTGTAAACGCCGGAACCCAGTAGTTTTCATTAAAGGTCTTTATTCCAGTTTTGACAACCCAGTGCCACTCAGACGGCTTAAATGGAGATAATTTTCTATCCGCGTATTTACCAATTAATCTTATACTTCCTGTTTCAAAACCACATTGAATACCTATCATATTGTCTGGTGACGCCCTAATTATTTTTGATATATTAGGTATTAATCGCTCATCGGCTATTGCCCCAGCAAGAGTACCATGAGTTGGATTAGTATGTTCGATTCCAGTGGACATAATCCCGGAAAATAATTCTTCTAGCGCTTCTCTGTTTGGTTGCATATTTTTGGTTGTTCTGGGATTTAGGCCATATACAAAAATATCATCGCTGTGAACCCATGCGTTCTTTAATCCACCATATTTCATATTAACTTCTATTTCTTTTACAACTTTCTCAACTGGATAATACCTTAAGGGTCTGAGAGTTACATCACAAAACTTACAGCCCCGTCCACAACCTCTCATTACTTCAATCATCCCATGCATACTAGGATTGATTATAGTTGGAATTTCATCAACTGTGGGTTCGTTCCAATAATGAATAAATCTCCCATGATATGTTTTATCCCCTCTTTCAAATTCTTTTATCTCAACTTTGAAAGGATTTTTCTTGAATGGATTTGCTGTTTCAAGTTCATTGTTAATTAATGCATCAAAAAACTTCGCTCCAGCACCATCAATTTCAGGACCTATTCCACCCAAATCTCCTTCTACGACTCCGTACAAACCATATTCCTCTATTTTTGCCGGATCGTAGTTATACTGCCAAGTACCGGAAGCGCCTGCTATCACTTTTGCTTTGCTTCCATTTTTTTCCTTTGCTCTATTAATTTTCATATGGAGATCTTTGTTATAGAATTCATCGTATGAGATCTGCTTTCGTCCATAGGTAAAAGTCATAGTTACAGGACCCATACCAAGAGGATCCATTTCATACGTCCCTACAATTTCAGTTTCAGGACCAATGAATTTTTCCACATAATCTGGATGTGCAACTACCACATCTTCTCTGCTATAACCATCCCTGACCAAAGAAGCTTCAACTTTCCTCAGCCCATAGGGTGCATAATCTGCAATTCCATTATGATGAGAAATAGGATTACAAATAAAATCAAACAATATTCTTGGAGTAACCTGGTTACGCAATACTTTGTATGATAACGTGTCGTGCGATCTGTTAGGATCAATAGCTGGGGCGCACCCGAAGAATGAAGCTAGTGATATACCTCTATATGGTGACATAAGAGTCCGGTCTGTAGTAAGAACAACCTTTGGATATTTCAAGAGTCCCTTATACATACCTCAAAAGCGTAGATTTTAAGTTTTGCAAATTATAGAAAATAATTTAGAAAGTCTTACTTTAATATGATTCTGAGAACATCCTTATCATTCAAAACGTGATCCAAGCCTACCTTTTGGGAACTAAATTTAACACTGCTGCCCCAAACATAAGCGTATTTGAAGTCTTTAACGAAATTCCTGTGAATCTTTAAACACACATCACGAATAGTACAATTTTGATTCATGATTAGTGGCTCCTCATCAATTTTATCACCTCTAGGTTTGAGGAAAATTCTAATGAATGCCAATTTTTCATAAATCAATCTTTTCAGATAATCAATGTTTGTTTTACGATCTGCAGAGATGGGAACAAAATTTTGCATCTTTTTGTCAATTTCTGAAAAGAATTTACCATCCACTAGATCGATTTTATTCAATACTACTAGTGCGGGTAGGTAAATCCTATTTCCAGAAACAACATCTATCAATTGTTCTATAGTTAAGTTTGGTTCCTTGATTATTATTCGGCCATTATTTATACTATGGATCCTGAGCACTTCCCTTACTAACTGATCAGGTATATTAGAAACCTGATTATGAATTGAAAGTCCTCCATAATTCGCTTTTTCTACATATACTTTAGGAAGTTTTTTGTTAATCCTTATCCCCACTTCATGAAGCTCATTTTCCAAAATTTTTAGAAGTTCTGGTTGAAATACATCCAATACCATGATAACCAGATCTGCGTTTCTTGCAACTGAGAGGACTTTCCTCCCTAACCCTCTTCCCTTGGAAGCACCTTCTACGATTCCAGGTAAATCAAGTATCTGAATTTTAGAACCATTATATTGCATCATTCCTGGCACAGCAGTCAGTGTCGTAAATCGATATGAGCCGGTACGCGAGTTCGCGTTTGTCAGTGCATTGAGTAAGGTTGATTTTCCCACACTAGGTAATCCTACAAGAACTACTGATGCATCTCCTGATTTTCGAACATTGAATCCCTCATTTTCCTTTCCTGTTGACACATTTTTCCCGTGTCTATTTTCATCTAATTCGCGCCTAAGTTTTGCTATTTTCGCCTTAAGAATTCCAATATGAAATTCTGTTGCCTTGTTTATTTGAGTTCTATGAATCTCTTCTTGTATGGCTTTAATTTTCTCAGGAATTCCCAGGGATAAGACCCCTAAGTTAATTTTCTTCCATTCGATAAATATCTTTTTACATTGAGTATAAGTTCAATGAATTAAAACTTTGTAGGTGATACAGATCTCATTTTGTTTCATAACACCACGAGAGCGATTTGAAACCTAGACCATTACATCAGGGTTCAGGACTATAGTAATTCACGCCTATTTTCACAATGCAAATTAGAATTACGATGAATGTTGCGATGTTCATCCTATGTTTTACTTTTACCGGCTTTAACTCTTTTATAATGTGTTGACCAAAAATAACCATAAACCCGTAACACGGTCTTACCTGGTGGGTCAAATTACCTATTATCATACGGGCCCACCAGTTTTTATCAATATCGAGATAATTTTGAGTTTTACTGTATTTCGTTACGGCATCACTATTCTGATGGGGAGTACTCTGTCTGTAAAAGATAAATTCCGATCCTCCTGTTAGGCTCCCTACAGGGAGTCATACAACTATTGTGATCATTCATATATAGTTCAGCTATGTATCATCACTATGCATAAGAACACAATATCCTTGTGTATACCTTCTGTCCTATTTGCACTACTATTAGCCAGTTCAGTCGTATTGACAGCAGAAACAACATGGGGCCAGATGATGGGTGGCCCCAATATGATGAATAAGGCGAAAATGAATAACATTACGAAAGGTGAAAATATAACAGCGTCTATCGACTTTATGGCGGCCATCACAAAGGCGATCGCTTCGCAGATAAATACTAGTTTGAGTGAAGCCTCGAGCGCTGCAGAGAAGAGCATTGGAAATAATTCTCATGCTGTAGCCGCTCATGTTAGTGATGAAAATGGATACCTTGTTTACGTTATAGCAGTAGTAGATTCCAATGGTAAAGTACACAAATTAATAATTGATCCAGCCGACGGTAAAATTCTACTGTCACGAGAATTATCAGGATTTGAAGCAATGATGATGATGCATCAAGGAATGAGATCTGGAAGTCACAATTATCGCGGTTCGTCGTTTGACCGTTAATGACTCTGTTGTCTACCTGAATATTATTGACTGTCATAGCAAAATTCATAGAATGATATATCTCTCCATTGAGATCGTTTGAAAAATCTGGAAATTTACATATTATGATATCTCTCCATTGAGATCGTTTGAAAAATCTGGAAATTAACATATTAATTATATGCGTGCTAGAGAAAACCAAATTTCTATTGTTGCAATGTCCTTTTCCTTCCATAAAAAAAGAAAACAATTGTTATAGCTGAAATTACTCCTCCAAGGAGTACGTAATTTATTGGAGGTATGAATATGACTCCTAATTGTGGAATAACAAACTTGACTCTTCCAATAAAATTGTTATTATTTATTGGGAAATCTACTCCTGGGATTGATACTTGGCTTGAATCTCCTTTTGTTATTATTATTTTCTTTCCATTTTCTGATGTTATTTCAGCAATACGATGCACAATTATTCTGTCTTCACCGGCGGGTTTTTTGAAGGCTATGATGTCGCCTACCTTGGTGTCATTAAACTTGTGTCCGTCACCGATAATTATAAGATCGTTTATCTTTAATGTTGGAAGCATTGTATCACTAGATATTACAGAGAATGGCAAGGGATTATCTAATTCAGTTTGGAAATAATCATAAATTGAAATAATTATAACAACACCTAAGACAAAAACTATGATGTTTTTGATAACAGTAGGGAGACGTGATTTTTCATCTAACAAATTATGAAAAATTATTTATGTAGATTAGATAAATCTTTAGATTTTTATAAATAATTGGCAGCTCAGTCTAATGCCTTTTCATCATGTAAAATGATTCTTAGTATAACTCTGAATCTTCACCGCTGCCATTATCTACTTTACTTTTTTGATATTTAACGTAATCGTCGATAGCAGAATTTGCTTGTAAATCTGCGTCATAATTTTCATTTCTCATGATGTGTCTATATTCAACTGCATCAAATATTTTTTCAAGGTTGGAAATTTCCATCGACATGTTTTTTAATTCAATATTTCTGATCTTGTATTTTTTTGACCGTTGATTAACCAACAAAATGCTATCCGATTTGATTAGAATCCTTTTGGTTTGGAAATTGCTTATTTGTAATGCTCTTTTTAGAGCGAAATATTCTGCTTGATTATTTGTCTTGATTCCAATAAATTCTCTATAACTAAATATTCTTTTGTTTTCATTAAAGGCGATTATTCCAATCCCTGAAAGGCCTGGATTTCCTCTACTTGAACCATCAATGTAAACCTCATGCAATAAAATCAATATTAATGCCTATAATATAACATTAACAATAATTGCCACTGCCCATAATAACGGGGGCATTTACGTCTACTGTATTTTGGTGAAACAGAGAGACCTTTTTCAAATATATTAAAGTGCATTTTTAAGATTCTATGTAGGTGGCAATGGGTGCCTAAAAGAAGAGTAAAGGAAGACAAACCGAGAAAAAGAATGGGAAAAAAGCAAATATTAATACCACCAATTATCATTGGTATCGCAACGCTCTCCGGATTCCTGATAATTCATTTCTTTCCTGCTCCGTCCCCAATTCAAGTTTGCCTCAAGTCACATAATGATACATTCAATATTCATTCCAAAATACAATTGGAAGTTGATGGGCAAAAAAAATTATTGCCAGACACTGTTGGAAAAAGTAAAGACGGAAAGGAATGCCTAAGAGTTATTCATACAGATAGTATCAGTGATGAAGTTCACGTTCAATTTGTTCGACCGGTGAGAGTCACGTTAGATGATTTCATGAAAATCTATTCATCAGATAACACCACAATTCAAGTAATAGATAATACAACTGGAAAGTACTTGACTCAGAATATTACTCTTGATGACTATAATATTGACTATTCATATTTTTCTGAGAACCAGTTTGTTGAGATCAGTAATCTGACTAGGTCGCCACCCTTAAGTGATACATTCCTTGGAAAAATTTCATTGGTCTCTAAATAGATATAAATAGATAGTATCATTTTTGTTAAGGATTGAGTAAATCAGCAGTAATTATAAAAGGCGATGGAACCGGACCGGAACTAGTCGACGCAATGGTGAAGGTTCTGGAAGCATGTAATTCAAAAATTAAGTTAATTCCATGTGAAGCTGGATCGGAGTGGTGGACAAATAATGGCGGCAATTCATATATTTCTGACGGAGTATGGCAACTTTTGGAAAATTCCGATGCTTGTTTTAAAGGTCCAACCACAACAATCCCATCTCCCAATGCACCAAGAAGCGTGGCTGTAAGCATCAGGCAAAAATTTAACTTATACGCTAATGTTCGTCCTATTAAAACATACAAGGATTCCGCACATCAACTAGATTTTGTTTGTATCAGAGAGGCAACAGAGGGTCTCTATTCGGGTATAGAATTTAAGATAGGTGATGATGCAGCAATAGCTGTAAGAAAAATAACTAGCAAAAGCTGTGAAAAAGTAGTAAGGCATGGATTTAAAGTGGCAACTGAAATGAAATTTAAGAAAATATATGTTATTACCAAAAGGAACATCTTAAAAGAAACTGATGGAATATTTTGGAACGTTGTGCAAGACATACAATCAGAATTCAATGAAATTGCCGTAGAGGAATATTATATAGACAATATGACGCAACAATTAGTCAAGAATCCTGAACGGTTTAACAAGAGTATATTGCTAAGTACTAACTTGTTTATGGACATTGTTTCTGAATGTGCTTCTGGACACGTAGGATCAATTGGGAACGTTTACTCTGGAAACTATGGAGACAACTATGCAATGTTTGAACCTGCACACGGGAGCGCCCCAAAATACGCCGGTTCGGATAAAGTTAATCCAGTAGCTACTATTCTGTCGGGTGCTCTGATGGCAAAATACCTTGGAGAAAATGACATTTGCAATGCAATTTTTACTGCAACTGAAGAAATAATAAACAAAGGAAAATGTTTGACTTACGATTTAGGTGGCTCCGCACCTTTGAGTAAGATGGCAAGTGAGATTGCAAGTCTATCTAAGGAATATATACAATAATATAGTTAAATTAAGATAGCGATTTGTTGATTTATGTACTTATTTCAATAATTTGTAGCATTTCATAAAATAGTTTTTTTTGAGCTATTTTTTTCATTATAAGATTATTTTTTGCTATAAATCCATCTAATTTTCCAGTATCAGAAAGGTTCGATACTAACATAAGGATTTTTCCATCGCTATTTAACTTATCAATTGCACTTGTCAGAAAATGAATAGAAACTTCAATACC
>DATCWH010000031.1:0-8068 GCA_036566445.1 Nitrososphaeraceae archaeon | reverse complement strand
TAATTCAAGTATGGACAAAAAATTTCCAGCGGGATCCTTAAACCATGCTATCTTTGGTTTACCATGGAAAATACCCTTGTTATCAGTTTTTAGCACACCTTGATTATGAATTTGAAAACGTATTCCCAATTTAGTGAGCTCGACTACTGTTTGGTCAACGTCGTCAACTACAAAATTAAGTACAGTAAAAGTTGCAGGGCTGTGATCGGACTTTGGGTATATGAATACCTCTTTACCGCCTTTGAGATGCAAATTTAGTCCTTCTTCCGATTCTGATACCTCAAGTCCTAAAGTTTGGCCGTAAACTTCTTTGCTTCCACTAAATCGTTAACGGAAAAACTTGAAAAAGCATTTGCATTTTTGAAAATTGCCATACGCAATAAATTAGAAAAAAATGACCATTGAGGGTTATACAACTCGGATACAAATTAAAGTAGTAAAAATTGGTTTACCGGTTTAATTTGATGTTTTTGATATATTGTGACGACGCTGTGGTTAAGATTCGAAAATACCTGTTTCTATCTCGCTACCATTGCAACTATCTTCAGCCTCCTATACTTTCTTCGGTAGAGTGAACATGCATAAGTTTACGGACAGGCCTATTGAATTTTCTGAATCTAGATTTCTTGGTAGTGGCTATACTTCAATCTTGAAGATTGCTCACTAAAATTGTCTGGGGATTGGATCTCTGCAATTCGTAACATTTTGGACAAATCATACTTCCGAACCAGTACTTGATCGAGTTTGTTTTCTTTTCGCACAACTCACATTGTTCCTTAAACACTTTGATATGTTAGTTATGATATTATATAAAACTTTTCTAGTACATTTTGCTCGAACGATATCAACAAAGCGGTTCAGGTCCAGCAAATTAGTGTATAAATGCCTTCTATTACCATAATTTGTCTTCAATTACCATATAAATTAATGCAAAAAGTTGAGCCCACGCTTGGCTGAATGAATTTTTCTGGCATTCTATTAATGATCTCATTTGCTGCTTTCCAACTTGTGCAATGACATGGAACATGACTTTTAATTATAGTTATTCTTTTTGATACGCTTTTGTTAAAGCACTAATGTCAAGCTTGTGCATCTGTAGCATTGCCTTCATTACTCTCTCCGTTTTGCTAGAATCTTTGTCTTGTAGCATCTTTAGCAAAACAGTTGGAACAACTTGCCATGAAACTCCAAATTTGTCTTTGAGCCATCCGCATTGCTGTGCATTTTTGTCACCACCTTCAGAAAGTTTTTCCCAGTAATAATTAACTTCTTCTTGTGTTTCACAATAGATTTGGAATGAAATGGCTTCATTAAATTTAAAGATCGGTCCGCCGTTAAGAGCCAGAAATTTTTGTCCCTCGATTTCAAAATCAACTGTCATAACAGTACCTTCCTCTTTTTTATGAATCTCATATCCTTCCTTTCCGTATCGTGTAACGTTACCAATCTTTGTATTTTTAAAAATTGAGGCATAAAACTGGGCCGCCTCCTCGGCATTATTATCAAACCACAAACAGGGACTAATTTTTTGCATCTAAAGTTATAACCCATTGATACTATAAATACATGTAATCACTGGGTACATTGCGTAATATGCTTACAGATCTTTGAATACTCAGATTGCAACTGGGATGCTATCTTCCAAACACTTTCCATAGGGAATGAATTTGTAAATCTGTTTTTAGTCTAATGTGACTGATGTGACTGTACTTATTTTATAACCTTGTAAACCAGAAACATCATATCTCATACCCCTATATCCAAATTATTTTCCTTCATAAACACGTTCGGACTGAAAGCATTGAAGAAAAATGGCGATCCTGAAAATGATAATGGTGAAACTGGTCCCTGAGTCATAAACGAATATTTTCTGGTCTTTGTATTGAAAGAACTTGCGGGATCGGTAAATGTCCTATACAAATCAATAGCTTTTTCGTCCGATACTAGTTCCCTGAGGGTGACTAAATCATTACCAAGTGAAAGTCCAAATCCAAAGAACATGATTCTTAATTGCTGCAGTATATCCCTGTGGATGCTAGATAATGATGTGCTGATAAAAAGCCATCCCAATCCATACTTTCTCGTGGTCCTCACTGCATCAAGCAATGTTACTCTCAATTGCTCAAGATTTGTATCTGTGAATTCGTCTTTCCTAGCATATCTATGAGCTTCGTCTAGAACAACTAGCGTATTTAAGGAAGTATTTTTCTGCCAAGTTCTTTCTCCCAGGCTAACCAATCCTCTAAGTAATCGCTTTAGTATTAATGATTGAATAGTTTCATTCCAGTATTTTAGTTGCATCTTGTGAGCAGTTTGTTCGGAGAGATCTATTACAATAAGTGGTTTTAATTTCCAAGAAAATTTCTCTAAAAGATCATCTATCGTTATTGCATCCTGTCTGTCTTCAAATAGACTACAAATCGGAGTCCAGAATTGAGCATACAAGTTATCTAAATTTTTTTGATCCAAACTAGAAACAAGGTTATTTAGCCTCTTTCTTGGTTCTGGAGTCGAAAATATGAGAATCTGAACTTCTTCATTGCGTAATTCATTTATGAAAAGGTCGAAGGACTCCCTTTTTATCAATTTAGTTAATGATGTTTTGTTCCTAAGTTTAGGTATCAATGCATCTACAGCAAATCTCCTATTTGCGCCATTAATTGTTAATTGATGAAAGAATTGTGATTGCAGCAAGATTTCTTCAAACAGGGTCCATCTATCCAAAACAAGATTTCTAACATTTATTGTTAGCACTTCTTTATCTAGAGAATTCATTATTTTTTTCATGCTGAAATTAGAACCGTGGTTTAGATATTCCTTGTCCATATTATTTTTAAAATCATTTGCAAAACTTTTGGAAAACTCTCCGACAGGATCCAGTACCAATAAGCCCATGTGAGGAAATTTAGTATATGCTGTTAGAATCATTTTCGCCAGAGTTGATTTTCCAGATCCAGTTATTCCAAAGATTCCTAAATGATAGGCTTCACCGGCTCCGCTTTCCCCATAATCAAAATGCTTAAACCACATTGGCAATTTAGTTTTGGATCCATAACTATTCCCTAAATAGAACAAACTATTCTTTTGTTTTTCTAAAATAGTACTTAAAATATTGTCATTTACTTGATAAACGTACGTTCCTGTGGGTGGCACCGTTCCTAACAAACTCGGTTCAACTAGATCCTCAGAGCTAGTAAATATAGCACTACAAAGTAACCTTCCTACATGAACATCCTGTATACCACTAATAGGATTAACTGATCCTCTTTTTCTTGCCACAGACTTTATCGTTGGATCCTCCAACAAAAAGTTCTTTAGCGCAATTTCTATTATTTGACCAATAGCATAATGATTTTTAGAATCCTGTAAGTATTTGAAAATAGCCAATTCACCTACAAGTTGTCTCGTGACAGAAGATTCCAATATGTCTAAAGCAAGTTCAATTGTAGAAGAAGGTGATCCAATTGTTCCTAATATGGAACTATTTTTTAACAAATAATTAATCTTTTTATCAATAGCATTTTCCCAACTTATTTCCAAATTTATTACCCACCTTCCGTTCTGTATGAATGCATCAGAAAAAATATATCTTTTTCATTGTTATCATTTAGCTGAGTCATTTGTTTCATTATGATTTGTTTATATGCTGGAATGGCCGGAGCCATATGTTTAGCTATCCTATCAGCCATGTATAGTGGGAAAGGTTCCATGATAGAGGGTGTTTGGCATTGATTCTTTACGTTGGCTAAAATGGTATTTAGTTTCGTTTCATCACGAGCTATTGATGATGGCATTTCAATTCTTAATGCAGGACACCAAGAGTGGGGTTTATAGTAAATCACCGATAGGTTTTTTATTCCTGAAATTACTTGCTGCATCAATATTCTGAGTTCTTCATCCTCATATGGCAGTCTAACATGCCATCCTTCTTCGCTTGTAAATAATTTTGGGCGTGTAAATTCTCCAGGTTCCAATATCAAAGTCAGAATTGCTCTATCATCAAAATTTTCAGGCCAATGAAGGTTTTTACCTATATCGTTCCTTGATGTATATTTTGGTATTCCGAGATAATATTTGTCGGTATATTCAAACTCTAAAATTTTCTTATACGAAATCAAAAAATCTTTGAAATCTTCCTTAATTTTGTCAGAAGATCTCGTGTTAAGAGTTTCTATAAAATTGATAGCCTTATACATATGTATTGCTGCTGTCGTAAGGGAACCGTCTAAATATATTATATCATACTGAGCGTTTGCTGCTAGTTTGATTTCCATTTCTATCATAATAGCTCTGGCTGCAATCATGTTTTCAGCATTATGTCTTTCTGGGTTAACAAACACATCATGATTGGGAACTATCCGTTTTTCATTTTCTAATTCATTTATGCCTTCTACCCCGACAGCGGCTGCAAAGAGTAAATCGGTTCCTAAGAGACGGTCTACAGCATAAGCGCCATCTACTCCACCTGAAACTAATGACTTAATATTCCTAAATTTGATATCATTATCTAGTAGTCCTATTTGTTCAAGTTGAAGACGGAATTTCTGTTTTTTACGACTAATATCATGGATTGAGCTTTGAAGTATGTCTCCAATTTCGTTAGTTTTCTGTAACATCTGTTCTACCAAGGAAGCAGGAATTTCCAGAAAAGATGGTGGATCGACTTCATACATCCTTTTTGAGCACATCGCTATTCAAATTTACTGAAAAAGTGTTATAATGAGTCAAATCTACTATAGGCATTGATATTAGCCTTGTCAGTACGATCATGATCTTTTACGGTTTATAGTCAGTATGAACTTAGCTTTATGCCTTTCTGATAAATCGATATATTGTGCAAGCTGATACCTACTTATCATTACGAGTTCTTATAGAATTGAGATAAAACATGCGAATGTGCGGCTTCTATTGCCTATTTTCTTTATTCCTGTACATCAAGATAATTACGAAATCCAAATACACCTTTAGAAATGGTGCCGGAGCCACTAGTCTGATTTTTCAACTGGATCTGAATACAATCTTTCTAGAATTTCTAACCTTATTTTGATTCTCTTTAACAATATCATGTTCTGATAAAAATTTAGGCAAAGTTTGGGAGTGGGAGAAAATAGAATAACATAGAAAACTGAACAGTACATTTGTATCTAATACTTTAAATATATCTCGGATAAGGAACTATATGCCTCAAAGAATAAAAATTTCTATACCCCCTAAATACAAGTCATCAGGACCAAACATAGAAATTGAGGTTGAAGTCGATCACGTTGCAAATCTCGATAGTGTGATTGAAAGGGCATTAGAAACGATGAAGGAATTAGAATCTGAGGAAGTACAATCACTAGTGCAGGAAAAGTACGAAAGAAGAAAAAGAGAAAGAACAGGACAAGAGCTAGCTTAAAAAATTTCAAATTTTTTATTTTTTCCTATTATAATAATATCGTAGCATTTTCTAAATAAAACACTATCAAGAATTGACGTATCCTAAGCACGCTAAAACGTACCGCAAATTCAAATCCTTGACAGGGCAGATTTTGTACCACGTTTGAATGAAGATTAAATCGGGTATACCATAGTTTAATAGTATAAAAAGAACTCATGTTCTTAAAACAAGGATATTAGATGAAATGATCTTACCTGCTTATATCGCCTGTATCTGGATCCACTCCCATGCTTCTCATTCTCTCATAACTTTCAATAATTTTCTTCTTAATATTGGTGCCGATTGGGGTCACTAGACCCAATTCAGAAAGCAATTTCGCGTTTTCTCGTATATCATGATTCAGTTGAGATATCAATTTAGCATCTTGATTTTCACTTGGTTTCTCTGTTTCTACGAAGAATTGATTTAAACGGTCGTTTTGGACCTTATGCAGATCTTCTATTAGCTTTTTGTGATGTTGGACAAAACCTACTTTAGTAAACCAGATTCCCCAAGTCTGGTATGAGATATCGCTTAAGAGTTTAGAACTAACTACCTGTCCGGCTTTTGTAATCTCCTCCCTGAGTTTGGCACCATCCGGCATGGTATCACTTTTGAGGTATTCTCTTGCATCGTCTAATGCTTTTTCTATAATTATTAATTCCTCCTCTGAGACTGGAATTTCTTTAAGCATATTCAATTAATCATATTCTTAAGAGATATTTTAGGCTTATGCGATTATATGTGATTGTTACCAATTTGAATTTGAATCATCCTTCCTAATCCAATACTGAAATTTATCTTTCTTTAAGAAAAGGATTTCATTTTTGCATCTAGATAATGTACAGTAATAATATAGTCTCTTGAACGGTAAGATTAAGGATATTAAATGATCTTATTTAAATGAAATTTCTTAATGTTATCATCATTCATTTCTTCCAATTTAGACGCCATATTCACTATTTTCAGGAAATTTAATATCCATGTATTATGGCAGATAACCATAGTGAATAGCAACTGGCCAAAACTAAACGTAAAGCAATGATTTTGAGTATCCCAATACCTGGACTTGGCCAGATGTATGTTGGAAATTTTACTAGAGGTACAATTATCTTTGTATCTGGAATAGCCATACTTTTTTTCTCTCTTCTAATTTTGAATGTTGGTTTTGAATTAATTCCACCTTTTATATTCTATATATGGCAGATTTTTGATGCAGGTAGAGAGTATAATAAAAGAAGATATTATCCTGTACAGGGAAATATAGTATGTATGGATTGTGATTGGAGTAACTCTAGCTTTTCAGAATTTTGTTCTAAATGTGGAAAAAGGATTCAAAAAACTTGTATTAATTGTAGTAGTCTCAACATAATAGGTGTTTCATATTGTGGTAAATGTGGAAGAAATTTAAGTTCCTAGATTGCAGACTGGGTACTGGTATTATCGGCTCATGATTGTATGCAAGATACATACATTTGTTGTTTTTTCGCTGGTTCAGAGGTTTTCATAACCTTCCATCCTGCCCACACCCAGTCAACTTTAGGATTCCATTTTAATACCTAACAAAATAATTCTTCAATGTTGTCTAAATAGGTGTACGAGTGCTTTATGGCTATAATTGTTATATATAAGAAAATTGTAATAGGAGCCTGAAATGAATTCAAAATTATTTTTTTCTGTGTCTGTTTTATCCATTGCTTTCATCCTTGTAGTGTTTTTGGATCCATCAGCATTAATTGTTATTAATAGAGAATCTGTAGTACCGACTACTCCAATTACAAAATTCACCCCAGACACCAAATCATTTTTGGAAACAGTAGAGGGTACAACGTCACCCATTGATGCCACTCCGCCTGTTGTATCCGTGCCAGACGACATCATTGCCGAAGCAACCGGTCCCGAGGGCAGAATAGTAAATTATGAGGCCAATGCGACAGATAATGTCGACGGAAATCTTGCTACAGTTTGTAATCCGAAATCAGGCTCCATTTTTGCTCTGGGACAGACAAAAGTGGAATGTACGGCAACTGATAACGCTGGTAACATTGGGAAGAATGAATTTATCATTACTGTTAGAGATACTACTCCGCCTGAAACCATGCTAGGGAACGTAACAGTTGGTTGGTTGGGTTCAATAACCTCAGGCGGTACGACTCCGTCTGTTGATACTAATTTTGACTTTAACGGTACCGACTTGGTAGGTATAAGCCACTATGAATGCAGATTAGACAATGGAGAGTGGAATTCAGCTCATACATCGTCAGACATATCAGGTGAAGAAATTAACATTTGTACTTATACCGGTGTGCGCAATCCAGGCAGTCATAACTTTCAAGTGAGAGCCGTTGATACTTCTGGAAATAAGGATCCTAGTCCACCTAGCTTTATGTGGAACATAGAATCACCACCTGAGGCCATCCAAGGATTGATCACCCAAGTAAACAGTATTTACCAGAGCCTCGACTTGGATCCTCCACTTCGACAAGCGGTAGAAGATTTATCCGACACGCCTACATCTGATGATGCCAATTCGTGTTATTTACTCAACTCATTTATGAATGAAATCAAAGTTCAGAATATGATCGGAAGTCTGAGTCTAACCGATCTTAATGATTTTGCTACAACCACACTTGCGATCATGGACAATAT
>DATCWH010000062.1:0-71070 GCA_036566445.1 Nitrososphaeraceae archaeon | reverse complement strand
ATTCTGTCGGGTGCTCTGATGGCAAAATACCTTGGAGAAAATGACATTTGCAATGCAATTTTTACTGCAACTGAAGAAATAATAAACCAAGGAAAATGTTTGACCTACGATTTAGGAGGCTCAGCACTTTTGAGTAAGATGGCAAGTGAGATTGCACGTCAATCTAAGGAATATATACAACAACATAGTTAAATTAAGATAGCGATTTGTTGACGTGCGTACTTATTTCAATAACTTGTAGCATTTCATAAAATAGTTTTTTTTGAGCTATTTTTTTCATTACCAGATTATTTTTTGCTATAAATCCATCTAATTTTCCAGTATCAGAAATGTTTGATACTAACATAAGGATTTTTCCATCGCTATTTAACTTATCAATTGCACTTGTCAGAAAATGAATAGAAACTTCAATACCTGCAGGCCCTCCGTCAACACTCTTATCAACATGATTTATGGTATTTGGAAGATATGGTGGGTTGGATACAATCAGGTCAAATTTTACGTTGTGTAAGGCAGACGCGGCATCACAGCAAATAACTCTCTCATTTCTTGAAATCATTTGTACGTTTTTTAACGAATCGAAATCTATATCAGTTCCAACAACGAAGCTAAAATTCTTTGATAATTCTCTTAAAATGGTTCCACTACTAGTACCTATTTCCAATGCCAAAATGCCATGATAAAGGCTTACTGTATCGGCAAGGAAAATACTGTCATCCGATGGTAAATACAACGTAGATGCAACATGCATTCAAATTTATAATTGTACGACTTTATTGGAGCTAGTTATTTGAACGACAGTTTACGATCATTTAATTCATTGGAAATTTTTACCAGAGTTTCAGCATCCAATTCGTCGATTCTTTTATTGCAGTAATCTTTACTGTTTAATAATGACATTACGTTCTTGTTTCTGCGACTAAAAAGATACTCTAGCCACGCAATAATATCCTTAGTCATTTTCTTTTTCTTACTACTCAACCTCACGATCTTAGATTCGATCTGTGGGGGTGGTAGAAAGCAATCTTTTCCAACATCAAATAGTGCCTCAATATCAAAACAATATTGGGAAAATACCGAAACGACAGAGTACTTTGCTTTTCCTGGAGACGCTACGAGTTTTTCCGAAAACTCCTTTTGTACCAATATTATTGCTTCCCTAAATTGATTGAACGACAGCCACTTCAATATCTCTTTTGATTTAGAATATGGTATGTTGGATAAAAAAAAATCAAATTCAACATGATTTTGTGCAAAGAAATCATCATTAATAGTCTTTACATTTCTCACGTTTGCTAGATAACTTTTTGCTTTAGAATACAGTTCCTTGTCTATTTCGTAAGAGTATACCACTTTGGCAAGTTGTGAAATTTCTTTTGTTAGATAACCATATCCAGTACCAAATTCTAATACTATATCTGTTTTTGCAACGTTACAGGACCCTATTATTTTAGAAATGGTGCTAAAGTCTATTAGAAAGTGTTGACCAAGATAGGTCCTCGTGTTATCTTCCAACGAATAGTGTCATCCTAGTCTCTTTAGTAATCTCTTCAATAATCCTTTTCGCCACTAGTTTATGCATATCTTTTAGTCCAATTCTTGATTGGATATCTGAAAAAGAAGTAAATTTTTCTTTTTCTCTATCATTAATTATACTCATCATATACGTTTTTCCTATTCCTGGTATCAATTCTAGTGAATGAATTCTAGGAGTTATTGGTTGAGCGTTATTAATATATGACACAAATCGTTCCTCATTTGCGAGTACTATATTTTCAACAATAGAGGGGAGTTCGTTCTTTGCAGATTGTGTTATTGAATCATATTGTAACTTCCCAAGAACGCTGATTATCTTATTCCTTCCTTCTCTTCCAATATACACTCTTTCACCTATTTCAAAATTAACGTTTTGTGCCCCCAATAATTCTAATAATGTTAGACGATTTTCCCCTATTGCTTGGATTATTATTCCTTCTCTACCCCTTATTGTTATTGATTTTCCTCTGAGCGAGAAATCTAACACATATGCATATTCTTCAAATTTGTGACTATGAAGAGTATAATCATGACTATTATGTCTACTATGAAAGGTATCATAATTGGTAGAATCCAATTACTTGCAACTATGTACTGCGTACTTTTTTAAGTTTCATGTGCAGACGTAATTTTTTGTAATATGCTTTCTGAAGTTGATGTTAGTATTAATTTTTTCCAACCAAATGTAAAAGCCCTTATTTCCTCTAAAGAAGAAGGTAATATATTCACTACTTCTACTGCCTCTTCTTCAGTAAGACCACATTGACTTACCAATTCACCAACAAGTCTTTGTGCCTGTTTTCTACTTATTTTTGAGAACTTGTTTACGTAATCGTAGGTCCATCTCTGAATTTGATCCATCTCGTCAATTTTCTTTGTTTCCAGTATCTCTTTCACATCAGGAAGTGCAATCATTTCTTTTTTTGTGATGTTTGTCAATATGTAATACCTCCTATTTTATGGGACGAATGTGATTAAATTTAGTTTGCAAGAGCTTTTGCTTATCACCGACTAGAATTCCTACCCTTACAGTTCTTCTCCCAATGTCTTTGATATATCCAACCCTTCCTTGGAACCTTCGGTGCGGAGTTGTTTTATGCTCTCTTGGATCAATGACTACTACAACTTTATCACCGACTGAATAATCAATAAGTAAATGTGAAAGTCCCTTTGACATATTACTCTTAGTAAAAATATGTCTGGATTTCCTTCTAATACCATGAGATTTTGGCATGGAGGATTATCATGTTTGTCCATAATTTAATATTATCTGGTAATCTTGAATTTTCATATTGAATTGGAATATGGTTTTGAAAATGTCATAAGACCTGAATTATCATAATTAATATGATCTACTATTTTTGAGGATCTCCTATTCCCTGTTCATTTAACACAAATAGTATCTCTCTCTCTG
Source organism: Nitrososphaeraceae archaeon (assembly GCA_036566445.1). Classification (GTDB taxonomy): domain Archaea; phylum Thermoproteota; class Nitrososphaeria; order Nitrososphaerales; family Nitrososphaeraceae; genus TA-21. The sequence continues at coordinate 68,120 of DATCWH010000062.1, read as the reverse complement.
AATGATATGGGCTATCAACCATTCTTGCTATTCGATTTTTGCCAGCTTTTTTTAGGTAGAGCCGATATGTACTGGTATGTGCCATGACATTACCCCCCGTGGCTTTGTTGGGGTCACCAAAGATAGCATCTGGTGAGGATTGTATCTGATTAGTTATCACAACAGCTATTTTGCAGGTTTCAGCGATTCTTAAGAGAATGTGCAACAATCTATTAATTCGTTGTTGTCTTTCTGACAAGACAGATCTACCAAGAAATTCGGCTCTATAATGCGATACTATGGAATCAACGATCATGATTTTTATATTGTGCAAATTAATTACATTCGGAGATTCCTGAATAATCACTTCTTGATGTGAGCTATTGTATGCTTTTGCAACAATAACGTTTTCAAGAGCAATGTTAGGATCAATTTTTCTTGCAGATGCAATAGATGCAATTCTTTCTGGTCTAAAGGTGTTTTCTGTGTCAATATAGAGGGCTCTAGATATATTGTATTCATCTTCGTTTTGCTGTACAGTAATACAAAGTGTATGACAAATCTGGGTTTTTCCCGTACCGTATTCTCCGTATAATTCAGTAATTGCTCTTGTTTCTATTCCCCCACCCAGCAATTCATCTAAATTTTTTGAACCTGTAGTTATACGATATTCTGATTTTCTCTTATCATAAATTTGATTTGCAGTAATGAAAGGCTTATCAAAGACACCGATGTCCTCTAATATTTCTCTTGCCCTGTTACAAAGTAATGTACATTTCTCTATTGCTATTCCAGTGGCTTCTGCAATATCTGTGGGGCCACGGATAACTAAGTCTCTAATGGATCTAAATCCAGCTTCCTTCAAAGAGGTTTTAGTTGCCGGACCAATGTCCTTTAATGAATCAATATCAAATATGTCTTCATTACCGTCGTTTGACAATTTGTATATATCAGATAATACCTAATAATTTGGTTTGATTAAATGTTGTTGTAAAGAGTATTCCAGCAAAGTTACTAGACGATCATTTATTAGTTAGAATTCTCTTCGCCAATTCTACTGTCCCTTTAATAGTGTGTTCTTCGGACTCTACAGGGAATACCTTTCTTGAAACAAGTTCTTTTGTTGTGTTCGGGCCTATGCTTATCAAAGCATCAATATTTTTAAGACATTCATTAAAATTCGAAAGTATATTTTGCATTATCGAAAAGAAATAACGAACTGCCGACGGGCTAGTAAAAATCATTACTTGTACTCTATTGTGTTCCATTTGTTTGGAAAAATCGATCCACGTCCGATTTATTGTTTCTATTTGTGGATAATATATGTAAAATTCATCCAAGACTATTCCCATTGAATCTAATCTGTCTTTTAGATAAGAATTTGAGGCACTACTCCTCGGTATCATAATTCGAGCACCGGACTCGAGCGACAGTTTTCTTAATAGCTTTAAAATACCATGGGAGGAATAATCGCTTGGCAGCCACTTTACAAAAATATTATTCTCCTCTAATTTTTTTCTTGTTGATGGACCAATTGCAATTACATCACATTTCTTCAATTGTTCCTCCAGAAGGCCGGTTAAATTATTTTGTCTTATCATTCTTATGAAGAAATCAACAGAGTTAGGACTCATGAAGATATAATAATCATATTTTTTGGTACAAATTTCAGAAAACTTTTTGGAAAAAAGATGCGAGTCGACAGGAATTAGCTTCATAGTCGGTAAGGAGATTGGGGTACCGCCATCTTTTTTCACTATACGTGTAAATTCACTATTGTTTTTTTCACCACGTGTGATTGCAATTGTTTTGTTGAGGAAAATTTTACTCAATAGCAATATAAAATTTGCTTCTCATAAAAGCATTAGCATTAGGATTACTATTTTAGGGTATTATTTTTTTTTAATACATCTGGTGGTTTGGAGAGAACCATTCTATTTTATTTTGAATTCCAACTACATTTCCGATGATGATCATGGAAGGAGATTGAACTTTTTTCTGCTTAACTTTTTTTTCAATATTATCCAAATTTCCTGTTATTACTTTTTGTTTATTTGATGTGGCATTTTCAATAATTGCAATTTTAGTCCTTTTTGTCAACCCTGAGGTAATCAGTTTTCTGGTAATGTAACGTAGGTGTTCTAAGCCCATGAAAATCACTATTGTGTCTGCAGCCTTAGTTACTGAGTCCCATCTTATAGACGACTTTTTTTTGTCAATTGAATCATGTCCTGTTAATATGATTAGAGAGGAAGAATATTGCCTGTGTGTTAATGGTATACCTGCATATACTGCTGCACCATTTAGAGAAGACACTCCAGGCACTATTTCATATTTTATATTTTTGGATGATAAAAATTCAGCCTCTTCGCCGCCGCGTCCAAAAATAAATGGATCACCTCCCTTCAATCTCAATATTTTCTTACCATCATGTGCATACTTCAACATCAGTTCATTCGTAATGCTTTGATTGGTAGTTGGATCACCGGATTCTCTACCAACATATACTTTTTTTGAACGTCGGGAAGCAATTCTGAGAATTCCTTTATTTACTAATCTATCGTAAAGAATAACGTCACATTTTGATAATAGTTTGAAAGCCTTCAATGTTAACAAATCCGGCTCTCCAGGTCCGGCACCGCAAATATACACTTTGCCCCTTGGATTCACTTTTGGCTGTTCCATTTTTGAAGTGCATCTCTCCAATCATTAGCAAAATCTGCTGCTCCCCTTACCAGCAAATCATTTGCCAGCTCCCTTCCAACTTTCGATGAGTTTAATATTATATCAGATTTTTTTACATTAATTGCTTGCGAACCATCTGCAGAAAAGACGGATGCATGCAATACAATTCTTCTTGTTCTTAAATTAGGTATTGCTATCGCTCCAACAGGAAATCTGCAACCCGCATTCAAATAATGTATGAGAGACCTTTCAGCATCAATAGCATATCTTGTTGGTCCGTCTTCAATCTTTTGTAAGACGCCAAGTATTTTTTCGTTATCTTTTCTGCATACAATTCCTATTGCCCCTTGTCCCGGAGCAGGAATAAAATCAAGGTAATTAAACCTCTGAACGATTAGGTCACTCATATAAAGTCTTCTTAATCCAGCTTCCGCTAGAACGAGTGCATCGAAAGGTCCATCGATACATTTTCTTACACGACCTTCAACATTACCTCTTATTGGAACCACTTTTACGTTTGGGTTCTTCCTTTTTATTTGAACAGCTCTTCTTAAACTGCTTGTACCAACACTGGAATTAGGTTCTAATTGTTCAAGATTTAATTTTGATTTACCAATCAATACATCGTTTGGCTTTTCTCGTTTTAATATTGAAGCAATAACTAATTCATCATCAAGCTCAGTTGGTATATCTTTAATACTGTGGACTGCAAAGTCTGCTGTCTCCTCTAGTACAGCTTTGTCAACTTCCTTTTCAAAAACTCCCTTTTCATTGACTGAAAAAAGTAACTTGTTTTTATTGAGATCTGCGCTAGATTTTATTTTAATAATTTCACATATTAAGGATGGATCTACTTTACGCAAATTACTCATCAAAATTTCAGTCTGAATTAACGCTAACTTGCTTCCACGGGTAGCAACTCTATAGCTCTTATTCACTATCCTTCACTTTTCTCAACGCCTTTACAAACGTTTCAACAGTCTTGTCAATGTCATCATCATCATGCGAATAGGATATAAAGCAAGTTTCAAATTGCGATGGGGGGATGAATATCCCAGACTTAAGTAGTTCAGTGAACAATCTCTTGTAAGAGAGCTGATTTGATTTTCTAACATTAGATGCATCTCTTATTTGTTCACCTGTAAAATATAGTTGGAACATAGACGAAATATTATTAATGCTGGCATTTAATTTTAGATTTTTTATGCAATCGTTAATTCCATTTGATAATGTATCAGAAAATCGTGAAAGCTTTGGATATAAATCATTCTTTACCTCTCTTAATTTTTCCAATGTTGATATTCCGGCGGCAACAGAAATTGGATTTCCTGCATATGTACTTCCTTGAAACACAGTTCCCTTTGGTGATAACAATTCCATTATCTTTTTTTTCCCTGCGATGGCTGAAAGCGGAAAACCATTGCCAATTGATTTTGCAAGTGTCATAATGTCTGGTACCACACCAAAATATTCTGATGCACCACCTAGCGATAGTCTAAATCCAGTAACAACTTCATCAAAAATTAGTATAATGTCCTCTCTTTCACTTATTCTTCTTAATTTATTGAGGTAATCCTCCTCTGGGATTATGAGTCCCGTATTAGTTAAAACCGGCTCCACTATTATGCATGCAATATCATCGTCCAGTTTTACTATCTTTTCAAGTGCACTAATGTTATTGAATGGTAATACCAAAGTTTGGTTCATTGATTCTTCTAGGTTGCCGTCATAAGAAGAGTTTGAAGCGCTTGACCCTGGATTAACCAAAACATAATCATATGCACCGTGATAACATCCATCAAATTTAACAACTTTTTTTTTCTTTGTGAAAGCTCTTGCTAATCTTATAGAATGCATAGTTGCTTCTGATCCAGTGTTCATTAGTCTTACCATTTCCATATTAGGAATCATTTCAATAATTAATTCAGCCAATCTGACCTCGTTTTCAGTAGGGATACAAAAAATGTTGCCCTTGTCAAGCTGCGTTTTTACAGCACTTGCAATATCAAAATATGCGTGACCCAATATGACTGCACCATATCCAAGGCAATAATCGATTAGTGTATGATGCTCTCTCGTAATAATTTTTGAACCTTTTCCATACGAGGCAAAAAAAGGATACGGTTCATAGAAACGAACCGGACTATTGACACCACCAGGAATTATTTTTTTTGCTCTATCAAATAGAGAAGACGACAAACATTGATATCATGTTTTTGCAACTGTTATAATTGTATCTTTAGGAGCTGTTTAATATTTCTGCAATTTTTTTTGTATGATATGATATTATGATATCAGCTCCTGCCCTTTTAATACACGTTGTAAATTCCATTACTACTTCATCTTCATTGATCCATCCTTCAAGCGCTGCCGCCTTCACAATTGAATACTCACCAGACACACTGTAGGCACATACTGGTAATAGGGTAGTTTGTCTGGTTTTGTAAATTAAATCAAGATAAGGTAATGCTGGTTTTATCATTATGATATCTGTTCCTTCTTTGACATCCATCATTATTTCATGTAATGCTTCATTCGTATTATGAAATGGCATTTGGTATGATTTCCTATCTCCAAATACAGGGGTAGAGTGAGATGCATCTCTAAATGGTGTATAAAGATTTGATGATAATTTAGCCGAATAACCAATTATTCCAACATTATTGAAATTACCATTGTCCAGGGCTTTTCTTATGCTTTTTACTTGACCGTCCATCATGGCAGAAGGAGCCACAAAATCGGCTCCGGCTTCGGCATGACTTGTCGCAATCCTTTCTAGTACTTTTAAACTTTCGTCATTGTTTGCAACACTGTTCTTAATAATCCCGCAGTGACCATGTGAAGTATATTGACACATGCATACATCAGTTATCGTTACGATTTTTTCGCCAAAATTTTGTTTTAATGATTTAACAGATTTTTGAACAATGCCATCATTACGATAAGCAGTAGTTGCTCTATCATTTTTGGATTTTGGAATTCCAAAAATCAAAAATGTTTTTACTCCCAAATCGTACAACTCTTGAATGTTTTTGAGTAGATTTTTTAAAGGGATTCTGAAGATTCCTGGCATCATCTCTATTTCTTTAGCATCATCGATTCCTTCTTGAACAAAAATAGGACATACAAGATCTTTGACAGATAATCTTGTTTCCTGCAACATGTCACGTATTGCGTGTGTCCGTCTTAATCTTCTTAATCTTACTTTTGGAAATCCATTGAATTCATATTCTTCATTTTGGTTCATAATTAAAAATCCTTGATACTATATTCAACACATCTTCATTTCTTTCTGTGTTTCCAATTTCTTTTCTGAAATTATTCATAGGTGTCGATAATATACCTTCGACTATTGCATAAGACAGCTGCTCCATTATTTCAAATTCCTTCATACCTTTCCTGATACCGAGCATCCTAGCTGCTTTTGATAGTTCTCTATTTCTCACTTCATCTACTATTTTGAATATTGATACCACAAATGGTTCTGCTTTAATTTTTCTAAATAACAGATCGATCGATTGCATTCCACTCTGTACCATTTTTTCAGCCATTCTGATTTCTTCATGCCTACGCTTCAAATTTCTGTCTACTATTTCCGCAATCTGATCTATATTTACTAATTTAATGCCCGATATTGTTGCAATCCTGTCGTCCACGGTTCTAGGATTGGAAAGATCAAATATCATCATTCCCTCATTTTTCTTACTACATTTGAAAATTCTATCGTAGGTAATTAGATAATATGGTGCAGTCGTCGAAATAAAAATGATATCCGTGTTACCAAAATTATGAAGGGCATCTTCAAACTTTACAGGATTTCCACCAACGGTGCTTGAAAATGATCTTGCTCGTTCAAGAGTCCTGCTTGCAACATCAAAGTTCACCTGCCTCTTCTTGAGTGATTTTGCAACAAGCGTTGCTCCCTCACCTGTACCAATTAGCAGTACTTTTTTATTCTGGAAATTATCAAAATACTCTTCAGCCAAATTAACCGCCATTGAGCCTATTGATATACTCCCTTTATTCAGACCAGTATTGGTTCTAATTCTGCTTCCAACCTTTATTGCGTGTTCAAAGATTATAGGAATAAGAGTATCAACATAGCAATTCTGACGAGAATATTCAAATGCCCTCTTAACCTGACCCAAAATTTGGTCCTCTCCTACTACTAGTGACTCAAGTCCTGATGCCAGTCTAAGGAGATGATTAATCGCGCCTCTATCTTGATCGATTTCAGCAAGCTCAAATGACAAATCTTTGACTTCAGTAATATTCCTCCAAATCTCAAAGATCTTTTCAACATCTATTTTTTCTAAAACTAGAAAGAGTTCTACTCTATTGCATGTCTGCAGAATAACACATTCTCTTATGTCGTCGCTGGTCAGAAAAATTCGATACGCTTTGCTTATATCCTTGAATGTAAATTTTTCAAGAATATGAATTGGAGCATTCTTGTGGGTTATTCTCACATTCAATAGCTTTAATTCATCTGTAATTACTGAATTCATGTTTTACTCATTTTTTCCCAATTTTTTAACATGTGTAATGCAGTCATTTTTGCTTCGTCGAGCTTATTTGATCTTAACAAATATTGGATATTTTTATCTTTTATTAATGAATATAAAAATTCCTTTCGCTCTTTCACAGTATCTATTACTTGCTTTGCCCTCTTACGTGCATATTCCTGTAAAATGATGTTGCTGATATCTGAATCTTTGATAATTTTGTGCAACATCCTTTCTATTTTCATTCTTATTTTTCTAGCCATTATTGGACTTTTTCCAGAGGTTGAAATGGCTACTTGAATTAGACCCTCAACATTTACCAAGGACGCATACGAAAAATCGCTTATATTTGGATCATCAGCTGCATAAACAAGTGCACCCATAGATCTCCCTTTTTCTACTAGCTTTCTATTCAATTCCTTATCATCAGTTGCAGCCAAAAGTAAGAAAATATCACTGAATCCATCGAGAATTGAAACATCATTGATTCTCTTTTTTATTAATCTTAATTTTCCATCATCGCTCATTTTTTTGAATTCCTTATTTAGCCTGCCAGTTATTACGATTATTTGGCACTCTTGATCCAACAAACCATGTACTTTACGTAAGCCTTCAGTACCTCCTCCTATTACAACTGCTTTTTTGTTGGTTACATTAAGATCGACTATCAACTAGTAGCACCTGATGTGAACTATTGATTTGATGCTCATGTCTTTATTTAATCATTCCATAGAATTTTTTGCAACAAAATCATCACTATTCTCATTTTAAAATATTCTTAACCTCTCTTGAATACATCATATAGTATAAATAGAATAACGACGTTATATTTTATTATGACATCAGATCTGAATATGGACTATAGCAAGTATGACTTTAAGGATTCAACTGAGCTGTACGTGTATTTAAGTAAGAAGGGCCTTTCGAGGGGAACCATTGAGGAGATTAGCAAACTTAAGGATGAACCAGATTGGATGCGAGAATTTAGATTACGATCTTTTGAAGTTTTCCTTAGCAAACCCATGCCGAACTGGGGTGGCGATCTATCACATATTGATTTTCAGAATATTTATTATTATGCAAAGGCATCTGACAAACAAAGCAAAAGCTGGGAAGATGTTCCAGAATCCGTAAGAAATACCTTTGAGAAATTAGGTATTCCTGAAGCAGAAAGAAAGTTTTTGGCTGGAGTTGGCGCACAATACGAGTCAGAGGTTGTGTATCATAATCTCCAAGAAGATTTGGAAAAACAAGGAGTGATATTTGTAGATACTGATACTGCTGTAAAGAAGTACCCTGATATTTTAAGGAAGCACTTTGGTAAAGTTATTCCTCCAGAAGATAACAAATTTGCGGCTTTAAACAGTGCTGTATGGTCTGGTGGATCTTTCATATATGTTCCACGAAATGTAAAGATTGATCTTCCTCTACAAGCGTATTTCAGAATCAATGCAGAAAATATTGGTCAGTTTGAAAGAACTCTCATAATTGCTGATGAAGGGGCAGAAGTCCACTATATAGAAGGATGTACAGCACCAGTGTACGCAACAGAGTCACTTCACTCTGCAGTTGTAGAGCTAATCGCAAAGAGAGGCGCCAAAATAAGATATACTACCATTCAAAATTGGAGTAAGGACGTGTACAACTTGGTCACAAAAAGAGCATATGCATATGAGAATGCAACAGTTGAGTGGATTGATGGTAACCTTGGAAGCAAATTAACGATGAAGTATCCAGGTGTTTATATGCTTGGTAGACGAGCGCATGCTGAAGTAATTTCAATAGCTTTTGCAGGTAGTGGACAACATCAAGATGCTGGTGCAAAAGCAGTGCATCTTGCTCCAGATACTACGTCTAGAATTACAAGTAAATCTGTAAGTAAAGATGCAGGACGTACTACGTATAGAGGATTGTTACATGTTGCAAAAGGTGCAACAGGCGTGAAATCAAATGTGAGATGTGATGCTCTACTGCTTGACAAGAACTCAAGAACTGACACATATCCATATGTAGAAGTAAACGAAGATGATGCGACTATATCTCATGAGGCTACGGTAGGGAAGATAGGCGAGGATCAAATTTTCTATCTCATGAGCAGGGGATTCTCAGAATCTGATGCATTGTCATTGATAATTGGTGGCTTTATGGAGCCATTCACAAAAGAGCTGCCAATGGAATATGCAGTAGAACTGAACAGATTACTAAAGTTAGAGATGGAAGGTTCAGTCGGATAAAACAGTTGAACAATATCAGGCAGATACAATATAAAAAATCTATCTGATTAACAAAAATCCAGATGCAATCAATTTTTCCTCGTATATGGCTTGAGTTTTTCTTATCCGATTAAACTGAAATCCTTATAAACGACTCTTGACTCTTTTCTGAATCATAGAGATTTGGAGATTCTAGATGGATTTTAGCTCACTAATAATGCAGTTCTTATTTAATACTCACTATTGTGAAAATTGCCCCCTTCCATTCTCATTTACCTCGATGATTATTGCCGCTCTTATTGCCATTGGATTGAATGTAGCATTCGCACTGCTCAGAAAGAAAACTACTGATATTGAAAAAATGAGTAAAATCATGAAGGAGTCAGTTGAATTTAGAAAACAAATGATGGCTGCTGTCAAAAAGCAAGACAAGGTACAGATTGCAGAACTAAAGAAAAAACAAGCATATGTCAATAAAATGAATCTAGAAGTTCAACAACAGCAGATGAGGCCCATGCTTATCTACATGGTACCGTCATTTATGTTATGGATTCTAGTTTTCCCTTATGTATTCGGTGGAGTTGTTGCTCTTTCTCCGATTCAACCTGAAATTCCATTTATAACATGTGAGCAAGATGAAGTAGATAGGGACATGCCATTGAATCCTGATGGAACCCATAAAGGACCATGTAGGATTGTCGGCCAGGTTTATTTGTGGGGATGGTTTCTCATTGTAAACTTTGCTTTTAATGGAATAATTTCTAAACTTACTAAAACAGCACTACCAAGCATCACCTAATCTCTAAATCTTCGCATGCATCAAGTTTACCAAACGTTTTGTTTCCGTACTCGAATCAAATCTGTTTTCATATCACATTCGTAATTCTTGAAATCAATTGAGAAAGCTTGTTGATAGGTCGAGTAATAATTCTATTATAATCATCCATTGTATCCAGATCTTCTGATAAATTAATGGATTTAATAATTACAGTCTGTGCGCTCGCCTTTTTTGAAGATTGTATGTGGTTAAAATAACTATTATCATCATATGAGGTCTTAAACAAGTTAAATGGCCGTCTTAATAATAAGTTAGTTCCATCCATTCTCATAGAAGGAACAATGATAGCACACCTTTGATGTTTTCTGGCCACTGATATCAATAGTTCAACTTCATACGGATTTAGAAATATCAAGTCTATAGGGACTATGATATTTGATTTAACCATGTTCTCTTTACAATAATTATCACCAACCTCGATAGCAAAATTCACACCTTTTTCCTTAGAGAATATGAATTTAGTTTCATAATATTTAGAGATCTTTTCAACACTTTCATCTTCCGAAATAGTTACTATTGTGGAGATACTTTTACATTTTTTCAAATTAAGAATTGTAAATTTCAGCATTAATTCAGTCAATACAATTTTCTGGTTTCTAGTAAGATCCAATCTCGTTTTGCTCAACTTAATTTGTTTAACCGGAATTAATGCTGCGATTTTCAAGATAAGTCAAGCTTTATTGAAAATATTTAATATATAATTGGACAATGTAATTTCGTCTTGCGCATTTTCCATGACAATATTGGTCTTGTATACGTCTATGCCTAGGTCCATTATCTTATGTTCGTAATTATTATCAAATTCAGAGATTACCAAATTTGATGCGATATCCCTATACTGTGATGCTACTCCAAATGGAGATGATTCTATACCCATAACTTGCATATACTTTGAGGCTGGACCACTAAGAGCTGTATTGCCAATTATGGGGCTAATTGCAATTACATTCTCCTTCTTTGATGCCAGTTCCTTTCGAATTGTGGGTAACGAAATTATTGGTCCAATACTTGAAATAGGATTACCAGGCGCAATTACAATTAAGTCTGAATTCCTGATAGACTCAATTGCATGCTCATTTACCTTTGCCCTTTGGATACCCTTGTACCTTATATTTGAAATATCCAATTCTGCCCGATTTTTGACCCAATATTCTTGAATATGCATATCACCTGAGGAAGTTTTTATTCTAGTTTCAACGTGATCGTCTGAGGCAGGTATAATACTAGTTGATACGGAGAATTTTTTTCGTATCCATTCTGTAATCCATGAAAGTGATTTTCCCGCGTTTAAGAACTTGGTTCTGACAATATGTAGAGCAAGATCCTTGTCACCGATTTTAAACCAATAATCCTGTCCGAGTTTTTTCATCTGTTCCATAAATACAAATGAATCATCTATTAGACCCCAACCCCTCTCTTTATCCAAGATACCGGCCAACCCGTAAGTTATGGTATCAATATCGGGGCAAATGTATAATCCATAGAGCCATATGTTGTCTGCAATATTTGCAATTACCATCAAATCATCCGTTGTCTTTGACAATCCTCTGGCTATTTTTACGGATCCTGTTCCACCTGCTAATAGTGTGATCAAGACAAAAGAACACTCTTGTTGACTTTACAACTTTTTTAAATTTTCCTAAATTGATATGATAGATTTGTAGACTAAGGTGATTTGGTCGACTAACTTTAATCTGCTGGGGTCGATAAAGATTATAAACAGGTTGACTTAGTTTCTACCATGTGAATAGTTTCAGGTTCTTCATGGTTATTTTTTTTATGACATTCACAATTACTTCAATTATTTCTAATGTTTATGCAGTCCAAATGACTACCGTCTTGTCCCCACAAGCAAACCAAGCTGAACCAGTTTTTACTGCAAATCGGTTTATAACGTTACAATTTGAGCCAGGAAGTGAGCTAGCAAAAAAATACGCTAATGCTAATGAAACTGTCAGATTTAAAGCAAATAGCTCGACTCCAGGAATGGCAGAACTAGTATCTGGAATAAATAGAGATATCCTCACGGAAAAACAGAGCCCCATACGTATTGAAAATGGTACAATTGACTATACTGGAACGTTGAGGGGAAGTAGTGATAGGCTGTTAATCTCATACAAGGTAGTGTTTACACCCAGTATTAGTGGATTCACTCTCCCAAGCAACAATACAGGTGGAGGATCTTTGGTTGATTTGGATTGGAGAGCATTTCACACCACAAGACCCCTTGAACTACAAATACCTAACATTGGTAATATGAGTATTAATTATCCATTGAGCTTGATTGAAGTTGCATATCCTGAATTAGCTCAGCAACTAAATTCAACAGAAGCAAATGAAATATTCAAAACACCATTATTTAATTTTGAAGATATTGGTATACCAATGGAGCGCTGGCACTTCTTATTTGATCCAACAGGTAGCCAGGCTTCAACAGCTGGTTCAGGTTTCCAAGAATTAGGGGGGGCTCGAGTAGTTTCTATATTCTCATTAGGGGAAAGTAGCTTTAGAGAAGGTGTTATGGAAGCAGAAGAATCTGATGCAAAAGCAGTAATTGATGGAGCAAATACCAATATTCATTCCAGTAATCCTCCACCAAGTGGACAAATTCAAATCGGTGGCTTTGCAACAGTATCTAAGAGCGGAAATTCTGAAATTGCATATGTAACCGCTGACGCTCCAGAGGGGACTACAACTGCAACAGGAGGATTTCCGTTACAGGTACTTATAATACTTGGAGGAATGATGGCGGCAGTGTCAGTATTCGTCTTGTGGAAGGCAAGAAAATAAATCAGATTTATTTTATTTTACTTTATTTTATTTTTACTGCAATTGTATCAGAATTGATCACCTGATACTTTTAAATAATTACACAAAATTATTGGCTTAATTCCGAATAGGAGCAGTTAGTTGTATTACAGGAACTTAGTATCTTAACTTGGTAATATCTACAAAATCTTTTTACATTGCAATTAATGTTACTTTTTTCTAACCTGATCTACGAAGCTCAAATTAAAATGTGTTTGCTAGCCGTAACCCTCCTTTTGTTCTAAGTGGGATTCCACTGAGCGGTCAACCTGGGATCATACAGGAATGTTCAACCCTTTTTGTCCTTGCTCCACTCAGGTCGGCGGTTTCATTCCAGTATTGACATCTTCAGGTTATTCACCATCATCATCATTTTGATCAACTGGAGTTCCTTTCTGTTCCGTAGCCAGGCGTCTCCACCTAATTATCGCTAATTTGAGTGCCTGTTGTGAGGGAGGAGTTTCCTCTCTTTCGAGTGACCCACACGCTAGCTAACATACTAAAATTAAAGACGATGACTAAAAAATCTTATGCGCCAAACTCTTTTTCAAGCATTTCTCTTTTTTTACTTATCTGGAAAACTGAATCAGTATGCTTGTATGCGATACTCTTTGGTCTGCCAAACATCATTGATTGAAAAAGAAGGTGATTTTCGGGAATTACAATACCTGTTTGGTCATCAGAATAAAGAATCTTTAGAGTATCGTCGCTCTTTCTCATTGTCTCCTCATGGATGTGGACCATATTAGTATCGTTATGTTCAAAACCAAACTCCTGGGCTTTAAGGCGAATGTCGGCTGTACCTTTTGCTTTACCCAGAACAGCTACTCCAAATTCATCTTGATAAATATCAGTCAGCGAATCAAAATAAGGTACCCTTTCGTTGAATCTAATTATCATTTGATGAAGGTGCATCATTCTTGATGGCACCTTATATGCTTCGACATAGAGTTTTACCGATGGGAGGAACGATTTCACATCTTCTTGATGATGTGGATTTTTGTCCCACTCTACAGAGTCCTTAACTTGCTTTGTATCTTCCAAGTCTGCCCACCTCCTGATTAGGGTAACATCATATCTTTGAATCTTATCTCCAAACTTTTCAATCATAGGTTGCATTATTCTGCCCATCCCTGAAACATTACAGCTGCCCTGAATAACATATTTTTGATTTGCTACCTTATCATAGTTTATCCTCGAATTGTGAATGATCTCTGCAACTTTTTTTTCACCTGTTCTATCTTCGCCTCCTTGAAAAATCGCAGGCTTATTCATAGGACTGTATAAATTTACTTTATTACTATAACCAAAACCTTCTTTCGCCGCATCAATTACAAGGTCAGACTCTTTAACTGCATCAGAAATTGTTCCAGAAATATCGTACCCCTTTTGTCTGAAGTCTACTTTTTTTTCTTCAGGCACGTAGACCGCAAATTTATTTGCAAGGGCTTCATCAACCTTGTCGTTTATTGAATATTTTCCTATCCCAACAAATTGAATTTCATTGTCATGAGAAAATGCAGATGCAAGTCTCCTACCGATACTTCCATACCCATTTATGAATACTCTTACCATTTCTCAATATTTTAAGTGGAAATGAAGGATTATTTAATGTATTATTAATTGATTCTTAGCTGTACCATTCTTCTGTCATGTGTTATAGTATGAAGACTTAAGTTTCCAGGTTGATTCATTTATGATCGAATTATAACCATTAAATATCAATACTGTTAAAAATTAACATTACGAGATGAAATCATAGATTACGGTGATTTGATATGAAAAAGATTTTGATAATTGATAATTATGATTCCTTTGTTTATAATATTGCCCAATTATTTGGTAAACTTTCTACTGAACCAATTGTATTTCGTAACAACAAAATAAGTATGAAAGACATAAAAAAAATGCAGCCTGATGGAATAGTTTTATCTCCTGGTCCTGGGCATCCCGAAGATAGAAAATCATTTGGAATATGTGGAGATATTATTGAAACAATTGGGCCAAGAATTCCTGTATTAGGAGTATGTCTTGGTCATCAGGGTATAGTACATGTTTATGGAGGCAAGGTTATCAATGCACATGTAGTAAGACATGGAAAAACAAGCAAAATAAAATACTCGGATGGCGAACTATTTGGAAAACTTTCAAATCCATTTGTTGCAACAAGATATCATTCACTCGTTGCATCAAGGGAAAATTTTCCTGCTTGTTTAGAAGTAACAGCAATATCACTGGATGATTCGGAGATTATGGGTTTGAAACATAAAAAATATCCAATATATGGAGTACAATTTCACCCTGAATCCGTGCTAACAAAAAATGGTTATCATATATTGGAAAATTTCTTAGATATTCTGAAAAGATAATGACCACAGAATATCTACAACAAAAAACAAGAAAAATTTTATCAAATGAGCATATTGATGAAAGCGAATTCAGAAATGCAATAAACCTGATCTTTTTGGACGAAATTCCTGACTGTACAATTGCATCTTTTCTAACTGCACTAACATACAGAGGAGTTAGCAACGATGAATTAAGAATAATAAGAGAAATCATGATTGGACATTCTCATCTAATAACACCTAACGTAACTGGTTCACTCATTGACAATTGTGGTACAGGTGGTGATATGGCAAATTCTTTTAACATAAGCACCGCCGCGTCGATTATTGCTTCTGCTTCTGGCATAAATGTAGCAAAGCATGGTAACAGATCTGCCAGTGGAATGTTTGGCAGTGCAGATTTTTTTGAATACATAGGATTTAATTTAGATATCTCAGAAAAAGAAGTGAATGATACACTCGAAAGAATCGGCTTCTCATTCTTATTTGCACCTAAATTTCATCCTAAACTGAAAAGGATTTCTGGTATTAGAAAGCAACTAGGCTTTAAGACGATATTTAACATAATTGGTCCCTTATGTAATCCATGCACAAATATTACGGCTCAAGTGATAGGAATCTCTGATCCAAAATTTTTCGAACTTATATCTAATGCAATGATCAAGTCCGATATCAAGAAAATTATTCTTATCCATTCTCTGGATGGCATGGATGAATTATCAAATACTGCTACAAATACTATGCTTATTCTAAAATCAGGTAATATTGAGAGACATGAAGTAGACCCAAAATTATTGGATATGAAAGTTGTAAAAAAAGAACTGATTCAAGTAAAATCAATAGAGGATTCGGTAAAGACTACATTACAAACAATTTATGGAAAATCTACTAGTGCAAAAGAGGATATTGTGGTTCTAAATGCATCAATTGCGTTAATAGCAGGAGAAAAAACTACAGACATTAATGACGGAATAAAAATAGCTCGAGAGTTAGTAAAATCTGAAGTTCCAAGGACTAGGCTACGAGAACTAATATCTTGTTGTGGGAACGTTCAAAAATTGGATCTAGTAGAGGAAAAATTTTCTTTATAGATTAAATTAACGGTTAGTTTCAAGGAAAGCTAATTCTTAATACAATTAAAATCAAAAAGATAAAAAAGAAATGTAGGTATAGGATTTTATCGTCTTCTTGGTTTTGCCTTAGATTTTGATTTTGGTTTTGCCTTAGATTTTGATTTTGGTTTAGTCTTACCTTTCTTTACAGCCTTGCTAGGCCCTCCACCAATCTTGAACATCTTGGTTCCACAAACTGAACATGTTCCCTTAGTCGCTGGTCTTCCATTTTTCATTATTACCTGTTGTTCGCCTTTAATCTGCCTTTTTGCTTTACATTTTACACAATACCCTTCAGTTGCCAACATATTCAAGTTTATGGTGGTTCCTTATAAGAATAGCTCTCTAAATCATTTATATTGAGCCGCATACCTCGTCAGCTCTACATACTATTGTTCTCTTGCTCGGTTATGATATCCCCATTATTCTGATTCCAATTAATTCAATAAGCACCATTTTAATGAAGATATCTGTGTGGATTGTGACCACTAAATTCATGATTGAAGTATCTAAATCTTTGATCTATGTACATACTAAGAAAAATTAATTTCATTATGGGATGGAATGGAATTATTTACTCAAATTTTGTGTTAATATGAATCTGACCTTTGTCATTTTCCAACTTGATGAATAGTATCTATATAATTTTTCTACCGAATAAAAGATATGTGGTGTGTCCAATCATCCGCATTGATGGCCTTGTTTTTCCCTCTCTTGCCTCTATATTTCGGAGCATGAGTTCTGAGCTCTCAATGTCCGTAAATCCTACTTCAATCATGTGTTTAGCAGTTTTTTCCAATTGATTCATGGTTGGGCATATTACTGCTACAGATCCACTGTTTTTGAGGCATTTATGAACAATCTGTAAAACACTCCAAGGATCTCCCAAATCAATTATCGCAATATCAATGTCAGAAATTTGCAGTCCTTCACTCGTTATATCGCGCTTAAACATTGAAACATTTTTTTCCATACCTGATTTTTTGAGATTCTTCAGTGCAATTTCCATAAATTCCTCATTAACGTCATACGTAAACACGTGACCTGAAGGCTCAACGAGACTGGCGAAGAAAGTAGTTAGTGATGCACTTCCAGTACCAATTTCAAGAACATTAGATCCACTTTTCAATCCAGTTCTTATTGCAATATATCCTAGATCCTTAGGATAAACTATCTGAGTCTTTCTGTCTGATTTCATCACAAAATCATAAATTGTCGGCTCCATCAGGTACACTTTTTTTTGTTTGGATGTAATTATTGAAGAGCCATACTCAAGTCCTAATATCTGATCAAAATCAATAATTCCTATGTGCGTGTGAAGTTTCTTACTTTTTTCTATTCTAGTTAACCAATTCTTATTTGTTTGATAAAAAAATAAAACGTAAGCGTCATCAACTATTTTCATCTATACAGTGAGCTTGCATAGAGGTAAAAAAATCTTCTAATTGAGAATTTTTTTTGTATTGGATCAATGAATATAAGAAACCAAGACGTTTATCCATTGGTAATACAATACAAAATTGAGATTAGCCTCATTGTATTCTGGGGGAAAAGATAGTAACTATTCCATTTTTGAAATCAACAAACGAGGACATGATGTTGTGTGTTTAATTTCTATAGTACCTATGATTAGTGATAGCCTCCTCTTCCATTTTCCTAATATTCGGCTTACAAGTATTCTGGCACAAGCAATTGATTTGCCTATTAAAAAATTTCAATCCCACAGTTCAAAGTTAAGCGATGAGGTACTAATTCTTGAAAGAGCGCTTGTAAGTGTCAGAGATGAATTCGGTGTACAAGGGGTAGTTCATGGTGGGATATCAAGCAATTTTCAAAAAAGTAATTTTGAAACAGTCTGTAAGAAATTGGGATTGTTAGTATTTTCTCCATTATGGAATTTAGATTCCAGTATGTATCTTCATAAGATGATAGACCAAAAATTTGAAATTGCTATCGTTGGTGTTTCTGCCTTGGGTTTGGATCGAGAATGGCTTGGGAAATTGTTGGATCACGATAATGTGAAAAGACTGGAATCATTGTCATTGAGATACGGATTTAACCTAAATTTTGAAGGTGGGGAGGCGGAAACAATTGTAATTGACTGCCCACTATACAAGAAAAAATTTCGGATTAAACAAGGAATGGTCAGATGGAATGGAGATAATGGAATATTTGAAATAACAGATTATGAATTAATAGATAAATAAATGTTAGACAATCTTCGCTCAAGTCTTGAAGCAGCATTAAAAAAATTAGTGGGTGCTTCAGACATAAATGAAGAATTAATTGATTCTTTGTGTAAGGATGTCCAAAGAGCGCTCCTTCAATCTGATGTAAATGTTAGATTGGTATTAAGCATAACTCAGAATTTGAAAAAAAGATCTCTAGAGGAGTCCCCTCCCAAGGGATTGTCAAGGAAGGACCATATCGTCTCGATCCTTTATGATGAACTTTCCAGATTGATGGGTTATAAGGGAGATTTAGCTCCCCAAAATCAACAGCCTGAAAAGCAACTCATTTCATTTGCAGCAGGAAAACTCAATATTGTATTGATGTTTGGTATCCAGGGAAGTGGAAAAACAACTGTTACTGCAAAGCTGGCTAGATGGTTAACTAAACACGGGTATCACGTAGGGGTTATTGGAGCAGATACATGGAGACCTGGTGCTCTTACTCAACTTAAAATGAATTGTGTTAAAATTAATATTGAGGTATTTGGAGATGAATCTACTAAAGACGCGACTTCAATAGTAAAGGACGGAATTAGTTATTTTAAGAATACAGGGGCCGACGTAGTTATTATTGATACTGCTGGCAGACATAAAGATGAAACAGAGCTTTTAGAGGAGATGAAAAGCATGTATGATATTTCAAAACCAGATTTGATTCTACTTGTAATTGATGGGACAATTGGTCAGCAGGCATATAGTCAGGCGAAGTCGTTTCATGATACTGTTCCGGTGGGAGGCATCATTATAACAAAGCTTGACGGAACTGCAAAAGGTGGGGGAGCATTGGCAGCATCTGCAGTAACGGGCGCAAAAATTTTCTTTATTGGAAACGGTGAAAGGATTGATGATCTTGAAGAGTTTAGCCCAACAAGATTTGTAGGAAGGTTATTAGGGATGGGAGACATAAAAGCAATTTTAGATTTAGCTAAAGACTTGGAATTACAGGCAGATGAAAATCAGTCTAAGAGGGTACTTAGCGGTAAAATGACTATAGAAGACTTTTATTCGCAGATGGAAAATGTTGGAAAAATGGGATTTAGAAACATTATTGATAATCTCCCAGGTTTGTCAGGAGTAGTTAAAGAGGACCAATTGGATGTGATTCAAGGAAAATTGGAGAAATGGCGCTATATTATCCAGTCGATGACTAAGGAAGAGAAAAGGAATCCTGAGGTAATAAATGATTCACGAAGAAAAAGGATAGCAAGAGGCTCTGGAGTAGCAGAACATGATGTCAAGGACCTCATAAAGAATTTTAATAATTCAAAAAGCATGATTAAACAAAGCAAAGGAAGGCAAATGCAAGGTATGCTTAGACGAATGGGAATAGGATAAACAGTTAAGCCTAATTGAAAAGAAATTTAGACTACAACCTATGCAATTGGTGTTTAAAAAGGCAATATGCCAAAAGTTATCCTCTCGAAATAATTGAGGATTGTGAAATATGTCATGGAATAGAGAGTCAATTAGACAAAATATCTTACAAAATTATTCAAGCAACAAAAGATTATCAATTTAATACTTTCCTAATTGGATTGATCTTAGATCACAGTTTTTATGACAATGAGGATAAGTTTAGATCAAGATTCAAGATAAGAGGAAAAGAGAACATCAAAACAAGTCTTTTACATGAAATTAGAAAAAATTTTGTTAAGATTTCTAATAAAAAAATTGATTTGAATTCTCCTGATATCACTGTGAACGTACAAATAGATAAAAAACTTGAAACGACTGTATCTGTGAATTCAAGGACGGTTTTCCTGAGTGGACGATACAGGAAATCAAAGAGGTTTCAAATCATATCTAAAATTTCTGAGAACGGTGATTGGTTAGAGATTAATCAACACCATGTTGAAAACATCTTGAAAAAAAAATTAATGACTGTATTTGATCCTGAATCTATTATTTTTTGGCCCCTGGGCAAAGAGGAGCCCAGAAGTTTGGTACTCGGTAATGGAAGACCATTTTACGTATCGCTTAAGAATTCAAAAACAATTACTTTTAAACGTGAGTTTTCATTTCGATCTAATGGATTCATATTCAATATAAAAGAAAAACTTCCAACATTACCCATTACCGCGCCTTTTTACGTGAAGAAAGTCAGAACACTTGTCACTTGCGACGAGAATCTAGGATCATCGGATCTAAAGTTAATCAATGATTCAGGAATCAGAATTATAGAATCAGCCAGTGAGAGAAACACAAATTGGAAATTTATTTATCAGATGCAATCTAAATTGAAGAATAGGAAAAAATTGGAATTAATAATAGTATGTGATAACGGAATTCCCATTAGGAAATTTATTAATGGTGATGAGAATATATCCCCAAATTTGTGTCAGATGTTGGATAAAAAATGTAATTGTGACTTATTTGATATCTTAGATATAGTCAGCGAAGACGATTTGTTAAATTAAGAAAATCTTTTCATAAATAATGAATTACCTTCATTATTTATTAATTTGACTAGGATGTGAACGGCCAGTGTTTTATCTTGTCTTTTGTTTGAATTCGGTAAAGCCACATTTACCGCAAGTATTTCTATCTTTGTGTTCCGCCATGAACACACCCTTTCCGCATCTAGGACAATCTTTCTTTTTCCGAGTCAGCTTGTCACCAGAAATATCGTAAAACGTATGTATTTGAGATTCTGAATCTTTCTTTTTATCCACTATAATCCTATCTCTCGATTATTTCTTTGATTTCCCTTTTTCTGAAATTTGCTGTTTTTCTTTGAGTTTTTGAGCCTTTGCTTCATCAATGATTTTTTTTCTTTCTGCTTTTTCTAAAAGTCTTATTGATCTGTATTTTGGTAAAGTTTCCTTAGCGCTTTTTTCATCTTTGTAAATATGAAAGAAGCCATTAATATCAGTACTTCCCTTGCTGGATTTGATTTGTATTGGCACAATTGTCTTTGAATCAACTTTATTTGCCTTGGATATTGTTTCAATTGCTTCTTTCTTCTTGATATTTCCAGACACATTTCTAAAAATGACTCGCAGTTCTCTCCGATTCATTAATTGATTATCATAATCACGTAAAACCACCAGGTCGGTACTCATATTAGCGTAAATCGAATCAATTTATTGCTCATATAAGGATTTCCAATTATGTTCTATGAATCTCGAGTTAAACACCGGTCCGATGGGAATGATATTCCTAGTAATCCAAATGGAGGACTCACTATTTCTATTACAGATTGACTAAGCTTTAAATCTTGCGATATTTGGAATTCAAACTTAAATTATTTAGTTATTATTCGAGTACATGCTGATATTTTTATGATATTGCTTGATTTTCATTATACGTCATAAAATAAAGTGATAGGATTTAATCATACACTCATTATCATTCGATATTTGTAGCAAATCCGACCATAACTAGTACAAATGCAAGAGTCTACACAGATTCTGAAGGTGCGATATATGCTATAGTGGGCACTGGCGGATTCAGCCTGCACTACTTTTCGGACAAGGCATCGTTTGTATCGAGTCAACAGGACGATTTTTTTGGCCAATAGATATCAAAATTACTGATAATGGTAATAGGGCTGGAAGGTAAGTTCTATAGAAATAGTAACAATGCAATATTGGACAGTTTCAGTATTACAAAGTAAAATTCCGCGCCAGTAGCAAATCATTAAGGAGTCTTTGCAAATATGGATTCTCAGAGAATGATAACGTCCCTCAAAAAATTGTTAAGAAATCTCATTGTTCCAAATGTGGGGAATGGTTGGAATATGATTACGGCTCACGTCCTGAGTGTGGATATAGCAAACGATGCGAACTTTTAGTTAAGAATTCCAAACGTTTATGTCCTTATGATTTTACCATTCCTTCAATGAGTCAACATGACGTTTGCACCTATTGCCTGCATCCTAAAACGCAGCACCTATACTACCTTGGTCAAATGGACAATAAACATCCTTGTAGGATGTGTGATTGTCTTTACTTTAAATCAATGTAATTACAAGCAAGGGTTGTTATACCTGATGTGTTATAATCATAACATGCGGAGAATAGTAAAAACAGCAAGCCCACCAGGCGAATTCAAATGTAGGACCTGTGAGGTTATGTGGTCAAGTTATATGGAGAATAATATTCCATGTACAGACACAACAATAAGGGCCGGATTACACAACTTTGATTTTACGAACCCTATTAATATACAACAAATAGGGACTTAATTTTTTATTTTTCGTAGGTACAAAATTGATAAAATATCCAATCCAATATCCTTAATTCAGTATGCAATTTGTCAGAGTCTAATATTGAATGAGTTTGATTTATCTTAAGTACAATGTCACTCATTCTAGATTCAATATTGTCGCAAATAGGAGTATCGGTATTCTTCATATTATCTAAAACCCAATTTATTAATTCAATTCTTTTAGCAAGATCTCTTTTGTAAGTACTATCATCCTTTTCCGTATTAAGCCATCTTTTAGATTCTTCAACTTCTTTCTGTAGCGTTTGTTCAATACTCATAGATTAAATTACCATTAAGAGGATTTAATATACCAAGTCCCTTGAAGGGAGGGAGCACAAAGATGGTAGTATCTATTAAAGGCCTTTTGAGTTATTTCGACAAGTCTGACAATCCCCCAATTAGAAGGTAATTGGTATATCGATTTTTATGGCAAGTCTGCATTAACTATAAAACATTAGCAAATGTTGGGCTTAAATTCGAATTCCCCTAATCACGACTCCTGCCATTCAAACTATCAGATTAACTGATATCTTCTAATTTTTTTAATTATTTTGACATGAATATAGTATAGGCATCTAAGATATCTTGTACGACCGATTACTTGGGATTCTTGGGTAAATACAGTTGCAGAATCAATCTTAAATGCACTTTATTTTGCAAAATCTATTGCTTTTCCCAGATAATTAGAATATGGAGCCTCCGCTCTCAAAATGAGTGTTTGAGGACTTTCATATAATACCTGTACGGCAAAACCAAACTTGGATTTATAATGCTTGTATTATTTGTTGTATTAGCTGTTATCTGTGCTAGTAACGAAGTCTGACCTGCAATAATTACGGGAACCGAGAGAAAAATAATTATTAAAAATAAAAAAGCTTCCAGAAAGATTTCTAATTTATTTTCTCATTAATAATATTTTTTCCATCTACTATGAACAATTATAATGCATTTCAGTAGAGTCTAGATTGTATCTTCTATTCTACCTTTGATCTGTTTTATGAATTCAATAGGTTGCTCCCTATAAGTTGTTGTTCATAAGTCAGCTAAATTGTATATTTATCATAATTTAACTTGACTAGATTTTATATTTACCAATGTGACATATTATTACGCCTAAACACCAACTGGTGGATGTTGGTTGTTTCTTGTTCATCAGCGGTCAATTCCACCAGTTGTTAATGTAGTAGTTTTTGGTTGCTCACTATATACTAGAAGCGGGGGTCCGATGGGCTTCGATCCCATGAAATCTGGCTTCGGAGGCTTATGCTCGAAAATCAGCACCCTTTCCAGGCTGGGCCACGGACCCACAACAGTATTATAAATTTGAAATATTTAATCATGAATGGAATTGCGTAAAATGTATTGTATTATCAATATTCCTAATCTAAATTCAGAGTGCAGTATAGTTTAAGAATACTTTAGAAAAGTTAATGATATGCAAAAATTAACAGAATTATTCAGTAAAATGCCTTTGTCCAGCAATCTGATTATTAAAGCCTTCGCGATAGATATCGATGGTACATTAACCGAAAATGGAAGTGGAATGATCTATCTACCTGCGGTTTCAAAAATGCGGTTTCTTGAAAAAATAGGGCACAGGGTATTTTTTGTTACAGGCCGTTCTTCGATTGAGGCATACGTTTTGTCTGTGTTCTTGGGTATGACAAGGGTAGCAGTAGGGGAAAATGGTGGTGTTGTATCTAAAGGGCCCTCGGATCATACCATCCTTGGAAATAAAGAATTATGTTTAAAAGGATATGAAATTTTAAAACAATGTTTATCTAATGTCGATATTAAACCAGTATTTCCTAGAATGTCCGAGGTTGTATTGCAAAGGACTTTTGATATAAAGGAGGGGAAAAAAATACTTCGCGAAAAAAAATTAGACCTGGATATAGTAGATAGTAAATATGCATTTCATATCAACGAACTAGGTGTCAATAAAGCAAAAGGTCTAGAGCTTGCGTTAAAATTCCTAAATATCGAACCAAAAGAAGTTGTCGCAATTGGTGATAGTGAAACTGACATTTCGGTTTTTGGTATCTGTGGATTGAGTATTGCATTAGGACACTCCGATGATGGCGTTAAGGTTCATGCAGATCATGTGGTAAATGGTAGGGAAGGAGTAGGATTGTGTGACGCGATTGATTATGTCAGCCTAAATTATTTAAGATAAAAAATGACCTTTAAGAAATTTACTGATCAAGCGAATGACGTAATAAAATTTGCACTTGAGAAGTTAGATATTAAAAATGAATCTTATAGTCTCATAGAACCGCCCAAAGAAGATTTTGGCGACCTAAGTTGCAATGTTGCATTTTTGCTTACAAAGGAATTACAAAAAACACCTTATGAAATTGCCTCAATGTTAGTTGAACAATATCCTTATTATCCTAACAGTAAGAAACTAGAGTTAGGATCCTATATTTCATCTGTTGTAGCACACAAAAGCGGATACATTAATTTTAAGGCAAACTTTGACCTAATTGGAAAAAAGATAATATCTGATATTTTGGAAAATGATTTTTCTTACCTTGATATAGGTAAACATAAAAAAGTGATTGTTGAACACACCAGCGTTAATCCAAACAAGGCATTGCACGTAGGCCATCTGAGAAATGTCGTAATAGGAGATACATTGTATAGAATCCTAAAGAAAACAAACCACGATGTCACGGTTCTGAATTATGTGGACGATTCCGGTCTACAAGTTGCTGATATTCTGATTGGTTTTTTATATCTAAAATTTCCAATAGTACCAGCTGACACGAATATAAAGTTTGATAAGTATTGTGGTAACGAAATTTATGCAAAGGTAAATGAACTGTACGAAAAAGATCCAACATTGATTGAAAAAAGAAAATCCTTGTTAAAAAAATTAGAGTCTGGGGATCCTGAGATAAATTCATTTGCTTCGGAAATCACATCTAAAGTTCTAAAAGATCAGCTGTCAACATGTTGGAGAATCAAGGCTCGATACGATTTACTCAATTTTGAATCACATATAATAAATTCAAATTTATGGAAAAAAACATTTGATAAATTGCGAGAAGAAAAAATAATAAAAAAAGAAACTGAAGGCGAAAATATTGGATGTTGGATTTTTGAATCTGTTGCCGAGGGAACCAAAATTATTGTGAGAAGTGATAATACTGCAACATATATAGCAAAGGATATCCCTTATGCATTACTAAAAGTCGGAACAATTGAGGATACATTCAAATATCGGGTTTTTATGAAACAATGGGATGATACAGATTTATGGGTCAGCGCAACTGACGATTCAAAAGATGTCACTCACCCAATATTTTTCCCTGCTGAGTATTCTATCACTGTAATTGACAGTAGACAAACAAGATTACAAAAAATAATCAAGGAAATCTTGAGTAAATTTACATCAAAATCAAATAAATATTTCCATTTTGCTTATGGCCCTGTATTACTTTCAAGCAGAACTGCAAAGGGCTTGGGCATAATTGCAGAGAATGAAAAGTCCGTCCAAATGTCAGGAAGGAAAGGAATTTATGTAGACGCTGACTTTGTACTTGATACTTTATATAGTAAAGCAAAGGAAGAAACTATCAAACGAAATCCAGAAATTACTGGAGATGATCTTGGAAAAACCTCAGAAGAAATAGCAATATCCGCTATTAGATATAGTCTAATTAAGAATGATCTAGAAAAGGAAATAAAATTTGACATGATTGATTCATTAAGTTTAGATGGAAATTCTGGGCCATATTTGCAATATGCATATGCTCGATGTTGCCGCTTGATAGAGAAGTCAAATGCAAAATCATTTCATGGAAATGTAACGTATCTGTCAAACAGAATTGAATATCGCATAATAAAACACCTTTCAAAATTTGCAATTATTATAGAGAATACGATTAAGAATATGGAACCAAAGCTTATTGCACAGTATGCATATGAGCTTGCAACACTATTCAACCTATTTTATGAAAAATTACCAATATTGAAAGAGAGTAATGCCAATATATCTAACGCAAGAATTTCCTTAGTTGAGGCTATTCGTTTAATACTAAAGATGAATCTGTCTTTAGTCGGTATTACTCCTCTAGAAAGAATGTAGAATTACATCAAATTATTCCGGTGAACTGAATATGAAATATCAACCTCTTAACTACTAGGTGAGTTTTGTAATTGGTCCTATTGAGCAATTGCTTACAATCGGATTATAAATTCTTAGCTCATCGCAAAGTTTAGTTACTTCTTTTTTTGCGTCATTTTTTGTTTCTGTATTAATAATTATATTATAGCACTTGGCGGATTTAACTGACTCAATATTTGAATATCCACTTCTGAAAATAAGATCCTTTTTGATTGTTTCACCTTCCGGATCTCCTACTTGCTCTTTATTTTCTATTGTAACGACAACTAGATATCTTCCCATGGCATTTTTCTAGATTATGTTGATTTAAGCATTGAAATACATTTCTTATTGAATTCAGACTTTTAGGGTGTTAAAATTAGTTGGAATTACCTTCTATTTCTTTTGACAATGACAAGCTCAGCGTAACTCTAACAGCTACGATAAGTGCAAGTTTTGCAAGTTCGGTTGCTGAAGGATCTAAAATGGTCTGTAAAATATCTGTCGCAACTAAGAAATCCAAGGATATTAACAATCCTCTGAGCATTCGCGATACTATTTCGCGAATGTGTGGACGGATTTTTCCTTTTTCCTTCTTTAAGCCCAAGGTAAGTACTTTGAAAAGGCCAAAAAGAGTAATGGCTACTACTACTAAAATAATTATTGTTACTATAATTTCTAAAGCATAAACTGCATTAGTAACAAGTCCGTCGAAGAAGACTTTACCAATATCTACGGTGGCTTCTACCAAAGATCTCTCTTCCTAAACAGCTAACAATTTCATTTATATAAGATTTGATTAATTTCAGAATAAAAAGATACTATTTTATGGTCCTGAGCTGTATCATATTGTAAATTGATTTGCTCTATCGAACCTAGTACATGAAGGGTTAAAATCCACTTCAGCCCAAACTTCAAGATTAAATTATCTTTATAGAGGACAAAATTTTAATTATGTGATAAAAAATTTAACTCTGTCATCTGGTCATGTAGCTCAGCCTGGTTAGAGCGAAGGTTTTGTAAACCTTAGGCCGTGGGTCCAAATCCCACCATGACCTCTATTCTATATAAAATATTCAATATGAAATTGACATAATGTGAAATTTTTTAACACGACGTGTATCCACTATTGGTATCGATAATAAAATTATTTTTTATTTTACTAATTTATAAGCGGATAATTAGTATCCTTATGTGGTTATTAATCTACCATCTTAAGCTATCATATACAATAGCAAACTAATATTCCGTTAAGAAAAAATAATATAAGTGGAGATACTATATTGTATCTGTTGGAGAGAAAAAGACATAAGGAAAAAGTTAGCGACATATATGAGATAATCTATGTTGCAACACATCCGATTAGGTTAAATATTCTTATTCGACTTGAATCTGAAAAGGTATATGCAAGCAAGTTAGAAGAAATGATGGACGTCGACAGGAAGATTATTTCATTTCACCTGTCTAAATTAGAAAAGGCTGGTTTGGTGACTAGTGAATATGGTTTAAAGACCTCTTCGAAGACGAGACCCATGGCTGTCAGATACTATTCAGTTACAACTGAGGGGGAGAAATTGGTTAAAAAACTAAAGTCAATTTTATCAGATTAAGTCTTTTTGCAAACTTGGAAGCTTTTCTTCAAGAGCAGGTATAAAAATTAGACATATCGAATGTGAGCGCCTAATGAATTCACATCAGAGGATCTACACCAAAACCTTTTTCTTAGAGAATCATTGTCATTTCAATTGATAACCATTATGGCTAATGAGGAAATTAAGGTGAATGATAATGTGTACAAAGTTACGATAAATGATCAAACCAGAATGTATGCTATGAAGCTCAATAGACTTTATCAACAAGGATTTAACGATGTTGATAGTTTTGATGAAATAAGCTCGGAGATTTCAAATACCATAAATAATCTTCTAAACCATAGCTTATCTCCAGAAGTGCGTGAAGAAGATATGGATGGTGCAGTAAAACAGCTGTTACATATGTTTGACAAATCCAAAAAATGAATAAAAATTCTTCAATTTTAATTTCTTCCTTGTAACCTGTGACCCATTCATTCGGGTTACATTTGATTTTATAAACAAAAAATGTGATAGGGTTTAGGGAAATAATATGTCCTTTAAAGATAAGTGGAATAAAACCCAGCCCGAAAATATGGCAGTAAAAATTTTGGAAAGTATCAAATCACAACCTCCGCTGAAGCCACGAATTGAGGAAGCTCAAAAGAAATTAGAACTACAAATTTCAAAACTAGAAGGAATTTCTGCCAAGATTGTAGAAAAGGACCAGCTTATTTTTAAAAGAATAGTACATTCCATACAAAATCATGAATTGCAATATGCTAAATTACTTTCAAATGAACTTTCGCAAATTCGAAAGATGAGTAAGATGGTGGATTCTGCTAAATTAGCATTAGAGCAAATTCAATTACGGCTAAACACTATAACTGAATTAGGAGATGTTGTAGTTACATTAACGCCAGCAATGTCTGTGATAAAGAACATACAAGGTGGATTATCATCGATGGTTCCTGAAGCAGACCAATCACTTTCTCAAATATCGGATCTGATGGGAGGAATATTATCAGATTCTGCACAAATACCTAAGCATGAAGTCAATAATGGAAGAGCACTAAGTGAGGAATCAACAAGCATAATTGAAGAAGCTACTACTCTAGTAGAGCAAAGTATGAAAGAGAAATTTCCTGATTTATCATCAATTAGTATTGACGAAAAAAATACAGAGGCTTCTACTTACTAGATTCCTATTTCTTATTGCCTGATTTAGCAATAAATTTAATGCCTTTTTTTATTCTACTAATTGTGGGGTAGCTATATCCCTTGTTTCTATAAGTCTTTATCATGGACTTCCAGTTTGCAAGTCGCCATCTAGCTTGTTCCCTTGTTAGCATACTAGTTTCTTTTTTGACGAAACTCTTCCTTCCAAGAATTAAATAACCCCCATCATGGGCTTTTTGCCGATTATACGCAAATTTGAGCCCTGACACTATTGATTCAGGGTGTAAAAGAGAAAAATAATACTTTATCTCCCTAAATTGGCGTTCTGAAACGGCCAATTTGATCTTTAATTCTCTTTCTACCATACAAGCATATTACAGGATATATTAAATAAATATTGCTAAAATCGAATTATGAAATATGAAATTCTAAGGAAGACATTTTATTTCAAGTTATATTAAATTGTATATTGCAAAATTCGTATACTGGAATACATAATACAAATGCCATTTACAAAAATTAGTTATACTAGTTTTTGGGACATATCTCAGACATGTCAAGGAACAAATGTGTAGCAATTTCAACTTGAAAGTGCTTATTCATACTATTGCAGCCTTAATGGCCCTCCTTCAATCATAACGATACTATTTATAAGATCAAATAACTTTATGTTTTTTACCAATATTTTCAATCTCTTCTAAAGTATAAATCAATTGTTCTTTCGTATGTGATGCACTTAATGACAATCTCAACAATGCATGTCCCTTCTTGACGGTTGGAAATCTCATGGGATGGACAAATATCCCTTTCTGTAACAGTTTATTGGCAAATTTAACAGCGAGGTTTTCAGAACCAATGTGTATAGGAATTATCTGACTGCATGAATTTCCTATATCATATCCAATCTTCTTTAAACCATTCTGTAAGAAATTCACATTTTTGAAGAGCTTTCGCTGTAGAATTCCTTTTTTTGCAATAGTGATGGCGTTTAGCGCAGAATTGCATAAGTGAGTTGGAAGAGCAGAAGTAAATATGAATTGTCTGGATCTATTTATGAGATAATCCCTAATCATTTCATTACAAGAAACATATCCTCCAAAACAACCTAACGCCTTACTGAGGCTGCTGATGTGAATATCAATCAAATTATTGACTTTTAATTCGGAAGGAGTGCCAGACCCATTTTTTCCAAAAACAAAGTCGCCATGAGCATCATCTACAATAGTAAAGACCCCAATTTCATTTGCTAAACTGCAGATTGATTTCAAGTTTGACATGTCACCCTCTATGCTAAAAATTCCTTCAGTAACAAGTATTTTCTTACCTGAGACACCTCTTGAGAGTTCTAAAAGATGTTCCGTGTCATTGTGACGAAATATCTTAATCCTAGCGTTACTTAGTCGACAACCATCAATAATACTTGCATGATTTAACTCATCACTGAATATGGTTGTGTCAGGATCCGAAAGAGTACTTATGACTCCCAAGACAGCGGAATATCCACTGGTATAAACTAGACTGGATTCTGTTTTTCTATGTTTTGAAAGAACCTGTTCCAATTTTTCAATGGTTAAATTATTTCCTCCAACAAGTCTAGAGCTACATTGAGAAATTTCGTAAAATTCTTTTTTCGTATTTTTTATTATTTCTTGATTTGAAGATAAACCAAGATAATCATTCGAATTAAAATTGATTATTTTCTCATTGTCAACTATTAAAGATCCGTTATGATTTTCAACAATCCTCAATCTCCTGTAGAGATTTTCTGTTTTCAGTTTACTAATGTCTTCTTTAATGAATTCATGTATCGAGGCCAATTTCGTGTATCATTTGGATATCCTTATTCGGTTCGTTTCCATGTGTAGTAAGGTACCCCCCTGTAATGATACCATTAGCACCAGCCTGAAGAGCTAGCTTACCACCGTCACTAAAGTAAACTTCTCTTCCTCCTGCAATTTTCAATATAGTTTTCGGTATGATAAATCTCCAAATAGCTATTGTTCTAATTATATCAATTGGATGAATTGAAGAAGTATCTAGTTCCTTTGGTGTTCCTTTTCTTGCAATCAAAATGTTTATCGGAACTTCCTCTGGTTGAAGAGTAGAAATAGAAAATGCTAATTCAATCCGTTGTCTTGGGGTTTCACCCATTCCAATAATCCCTCCGCAACAAAGTTCAAGGCCTGCATCCTTGACAATTCTTGCTGTTCTGATTCTGTCTGAAAAATTATGGGTTTTACAAATCTTTGAAAAGAAACTTTCAGAGGCTTCTAGATTGTGGTTATACCTCTTAACTCCCAATGTTTTTAGTCTTCGTGCTCGTTCTGAAGTCATGAAACCAAGCGAAACATTGATGTCGAGTTTTACTTCCTTTCTTAATTTTTCAATTATTTTGCAAATTTTTTGAAAGTCATTTTGTGAAGGTTCTCTATATGCGCAAACGAGGCAAAAACTTGCTGCACCATTCACTTGAGCTTCTCTTGCTTTCTCTAAAATTATATCGTCATGCAAAAGTGGATATTTTGTTATACCAGTTTCATAAAATGTAGACTGCGCGCAAAAGGAACAATCCTCAGGACAGTTTCCAGATTTGGCGTTTATCAGAGATTCAACGTCAATGCTCTTTTCATTAAATTTCTTAGTAATAATATTAGCGCAGTTTGCTAGCTTTAACAAATCATTAGTTGAAATTAATCTTTCTGCTTCATCAAAGGAAATACTATTTCCATTGATTACCTTTTTCATACAAGAATCAATAAACTCGAAATCTTGCATCACTAGTTCTACTTTAGAACCCATAATTAACCTTTAATTAACTTAATAAATATCGCTAATTCCTTTACCAGATCTGAAATTCTAGAGTTTCAAGATTCAAGAATCTGTATTAAAAGTCTTAAATGACATGGCTGTTTTTGTATTGACGAACTGAAAGTACATACATTAGGGCTGACAACTGAAGTATTCTACTTGAATTCTAGTGGTTGGGAGCTTCAAATTTCAACGTGATGTCAGTATCCAAACACTACGATAATAGTTAATAATCGCAATAAAATAGCATAGTTCAGTGTTTTTCTCCCTTTAACCCCATATAAAACGCCTAAAAATCTGAAAATCTTGTTAGATGATTTCATAATACGATAAAGGAAAAAATGCGAAAATCGTCATTTATTATTATGACTGGTGAAGTCCAAAAAAGGACCCATATTTGAACCATGCAAAAAAACCTGCATTTTTTTACTCATATTCAGTATAAAAAATGTGATACCTTTTTTCAACTGTACGTATATTTTTTGACCCAAAGGATTATCAACTTTTCATAAAAACATAGGTGATGAAATACTCATTTGGATACTTGCGAGTCAGTACTGATGAACAAACTGTATCAAATCAGAAGGTGGCAATCGAAAAGTGGGCAACTGATAATGACTATGAAATTCTTGATTTTTTCGAGGATTCTGGGATAAGCGGGAAGATTCCTGCGATTAATAGGCCAGCATTTAGAGAAATGCTAAATCTAGTTAGAACTGACCAAGTTGATTCTGTTATTGTCTATGAATTATCGAGAGTTGGGAGAACATTTTGGGAAACACTTGATGCAATAAAATCAATCGAAGAATATTCGCCATTGATTTCTTGCTCGCCAAAAGAGCTATTTCTTCAGACCACTGACTCGAGTGTTAGGAAATTGATGATTGGAATATTGACATGGGTGGCAGAAAGAGAAAGGGAAATGTTGATTCAACGAACAAAGGATGGAATGGTGAGGGCAAAAATGACCGGAAAAAATATTGGACGTCCGAAAAAGACTCTTGATAAAGACACACTAATCAAATTGTTATGTCAGAACATACCAAGGAATAAGATTGCCAAAAACCTTGGCGTATCTAAAGCCACTCTGTATAACCAGATTCGTACTATTTAGACAAGCAAACCTAGGCAATTCCATCATATTTTTTGTTGCACACTTTCTACGATTTCGTACTCAGCATCAACTATCTTTGTTAGATCTTCTTGTTCTATTGCTAGTGGTGGAATTATTGTAATTATATTTCCAAGTGTCCTAAGATATACTCCTTTTTTCAATGATTCCCTTGCAATGTACTGTCCAATCGGAACTTTTTCTATCATCTGGATAGGCTTATGCCCTTTTCTTAATTCAATTCCAGAGAGCATTCCTTTATGTCTGATGTCATAACAGATATCCAATTCTGCAAATTTTTCCAAAAGACGATTAAGAACTAATGAATTATCTCTTATTTTTCTAATAAGATTTAGCTTTTCATAAAGCTCTAAATTTGTCAATGCAGCTGTGCATCCAACAGGGTGACCAGTGAATGTGTGACCATGAAAAAGTTGCCTATTAACCCAATAATCTCCGAGAAATTCTTTGAATATATCAGTCGTTGTCAGTGTTACTGCTAATGGAAAATATCCTCCAGTCAGCGCTTTTGCAAAACAAACAATGTCTGGTTCAGAGCGTTGTGCCCTATACTCAATCACATTGCCAAGTCTACCAAAACCTGTAGCAATTTCATCCAATATCAAAAGAATGTCATATTTTTTGCAGAGGTCACTGATCTCTTTTTGAAAATTCTTGGGATATATATTAACTCCACCTGCGATCTGAGCTCCACTTTCCATAACAAAGCCTGATATTTTTGATGATAGTCCCTTCAGAATGTCCTCAATTTTATCAATATGTTCTCCAAAGTCTTGACGTCCAAATTTTTTATGTCTTATTGTCGGACAATCTACTTTTATTGTTTTGAGCAGAAGTGATTTATATGGAGAAAAATAGCCATCAACATAGCCTACCGACATGCAACCTATTGTATCCCCATGATAACCATTTTTTAAACAAATAAATTTCTTTTTCTGTGGTCTTCCTTTATTAATCCAGTATTGTGTTGAGATTTTTAGTGCAACTTCAATTGCTGTCGAACCATTATCTGTGTAAAAAACCTTACTCATTCCTTTAGCCATAGTTGTAAGACGATTTGCCAATTTTGCAGAAGGTTCGTTGACAAGACCAAATAATGAAGAATGAGGGAGAGTATCAAGTTGTTTTTTCATTGCATCAATTATTTCTGTTCTATCGTGTCCCCAAACATTACACCACATGTTACTGATTCCATCAAGGTACCTTCTCTCCTTAGAATCGATAAAATTAAAACCTCTTCCAGACTCTATTACGATATTTTCTGAATTATTCCAAAGTTTCATTTGAGTAAAGGGATGCCAGACGTATTTTTTATCAAGATTATTACTATTCAATAGGAATAGCTACACTATTGCACTATTTGTACATTCAGATGGAATGCTGTATGATGATCGCAGTTTTAATTACCAACTAATTTGACTGTCGTTATAAAATTCAATTATTATGTTACTATATCATACTGAATTGATCCATGGACTGTAGCATCAAAATAAGTTTATTAATAATCTGAATATATGCATTAGATAATGAAAACAAAAATATCTGTTATCTTGTTATTCGTCTCTCTTGCCTTACTAATTATTTATGGGGCAGACGTAATATTGTCCCAAGCAACTTCTAATAATGAAAAAAGTAGTTTTCTCCAATTGAGCCCAGCCATAAGAGGAGGAGTTTTTGGTGGCGGTGCTGTAATTTTGTCTATTATCGCTTTTGCAATTTCGCTACGAGAAAGATCTACGTTAGTAGTCGTACTTCTCCTTATTAATGGTGGATTAATCATTGCCGGAATGATTGGCTTGGCTGTTCAAGAAGGAGCAAGCAACAGTTCGACTTTATATGGAACAACTGGGCTAGGAATATTGCTAATTGCACTGGGTGTTGTAAAAATATTCATTACAAAGAAAAAATAATTTTTCATGAAATTATCTTCAATATTTCCAAATTCGAATTTAGAAACATTTTTTCTATGCTCAAGTAGTAGCATAACATTTATTTTAAGTAATATTTTCTGTAAAACATGCGCCGCTGTAGCTCAGCATGGTAGAGCAAATTCAAAGATTGATTGCTTTGGAGCTTAACTGGCTGTTAACCAGTGGGCCATCAGTTCAAGTCTGATCAGCGGCGCTTTATTCAATCCTAAATTAATTCTAAAGAGTACATTCATAGATCTGACCACTGATGTTACTAATGTTCAGATCAACAATGCATTTAAGAGAATATTTCATAATTCGAATTATGAAATATAGTATTTTATGATTTATAGAATATTATTTTTAGATAAGTCATCAA
The DNA here is from genome assembly GCA_036566445.1 of Nitrososphaeraceae archaeon. GTDB lineage: Archaea > Thermoproteota > Nitrososphaeria > Nitrososphaerales > Nitrososphaeraceae > TA-21. The sequence continues at coordinate 32,102 of DATCWH010000062.1, read as the reverse complement.
CATTGAAAATTTCATTTTCAAAATTGTATAATATCTAGGGCTATTGCGTTTGCCAATAGGTCAGCATGCCTGGAAGCTACAATGTAACCGTTTTTTAATTCACTTTTTGAAATCCATCTATTTGATGAGGACCACATTCTCTCTTTCCTGATTCTTTTATCTAATTCTTCTACATCCAGTTCTTTTTCCTCAATTAGCTCTGTGTCGGTTTGTTTTATTGTCAACAAGATCTTTCTAACCAGAATCCTGCTACCAAACCTCTGGGAAAAATCCCGAGCAGATTCATCGTAATCAAGAAGTTTCATCTTAATCTGTTTCCTATTTAATACGTCTCTACTTGTCAGAAGCCTATCGTCTACAAATCTATCATATGACATCTCGATTTCTATTAAGAACTATTGATTAATTAAATCCTTCAGTACACAAATCATGCTGATGAGAACTCAAAATACGGCGAATTGTCCTTATCCAGCCCGCACTTGATTAACTTGACAGCGCTACCGGGATTCAACATTGTTTCACTTAAGATGCCGATAATCCGAATTCCTGACATTTCGATCAATCCTAAATTTTTATTCTTGCCAATAAAAGATTCCGAATATTCAATTAATTGACCTCTTGGATCTAATTTTGACATCCTAATTTTTTTTGAAAAGCAGTTATTACAGATGTTTGAAGGTGGCCATATCTTCGTCTCACAATTGTTACAGATCGGGACTCTGAATTTACCCCTACTTAGAAAATCATGAAATTCTTTCAGATCCTTCTAAAGTATTTCAACATAATTAAAATGATCAATAATTAATAAAAATAATAAGACGCTTATCTTAGCCCACTGACAATGGATAGAAGGCTATATTATCTCATATTTTTATGAAAGTATTAGAACCAGGGAAGAAGAGCCTGCTGCAGACATATTATGTACCAGTCCTCTCTTGCAGCCTTTGACCTGTCTTTTTCCAGCCAATCCCTTTAACTGCTCACAAATTTCCACTGTCTGAGCCACACCAGTAGCACCCAGTGGATGACCTGTACCTATTAATCCTCCACGAGGATTAATTGCTATGTTATTTTGTAAAACAAAATTACCTCCTTGTCCTTTTTGACAAAAACCTAAATCTTCATACGCCAGAATCTCCATTATAGTGAATGCATCATGAAGTTCCACAACTTCTATCTCCTTTGGTTTAATATTTGTCATAGAAAATGCCATTTTAGAAGCCTTTTTAGTTGACTGTATGCATGAAAGGTCTGAACTAACGTTACTGAAACTAGCTGCTTCGACAGAACTTCCTATTCCCTCAATCCATACAGGACGATCTGTATATTTTTTAGCCTCCTTTTCATTAGTAAGTAATATTGCTGAAGCTCCATTACAGATGTATGAACAATCCAGTATCTTTACTGGTTCTACTAGTTTTTTGGAATTCATGACATCACTAATTGATATTTTTTTGCGAAATAGCGCATTATTATTTAGGTAAGCATTTTTTCTATTCTTTACTGCAACTGATGCCATCTGTTCTTCAGTTGTACCATATCTGCGTATGTGAGATTTGGCAAAGAGTGCAGCCCAGTAAACAGGCAAAGTAAAACTTCCTCTTGAAATATCCGTTACTAATTGAGATCCTTTAGTTTCTCTTCTATCGGCACCCACAACCAATGCAGATTTACACAAGCCAGATTTTATCAATGAATAAGCAGAAACAATTGCATTAGTGCCGGAATTACACAAGTTGTCTAATCTTTGAGAAATTATTGGCTTTATTCCCAGGTATTCTGATATGATTGTTGAGCCATACTGTATGTCAGAAGTTGTCGATAAAATGACTGCATCAATCTGTATCGAACTACCTTTGCAATTTTCTAAGATTGTTCTGCATGGATCGCAAGCCAATTCTTGAACAGACAGAGGAGTATCCTTTGTGAATTCTGAAGTGCATTGATCAATTATTGCTACTTTAGACATTTTCTACCAAAAGAAGAAAATCCTTAATTGATTGTTTATTGTCCTTGACCGGATTTACTTGTAAAATAGGAAGTGATATTCCGCATGAGGCAAATCGTTTTAGTGATTTAATGCATTCGTCAGCAGTCCCGTAGATAGTTAGTGAATCGAGCATATCATCTGTTATGTATTTACTAATATTATTAATCCCATGTTTTTGATATTCGATCGTTATTTGCTTTACTTCGTTTTCAAAACCCTGAGATGACAAGAATTCGTTATAATATTTCCCTACTGCTACATAAAATGCCAGTGTTTTTGCAGCTCTGATGCGAGCTAAATCTGGATGTTTATTTGACACCGCAGTAATAAAAACAGAGCAAATCTCAAAACTTTCAGATTTTCTAGATGGTATTGATCTGATGACTTTTATTGTTTTTTTGAGCTCGTCAATTGGACGAAGATACAAAATTATCCCATCGGCTACTTCTGTCGCAAGTTTAATCATTCCTGTATTTACCGCACCGAGAAAAACAGGGATGTTATTTCTAGAGGATCGATGCATTATCTTGAGATTTTTTAATCTGAAAAATTTTCCGCTAAAGTTGATTGTTTCCCCACTAGCGATAATCTTGAGACAAGTCACATATTCTTTCATGCGCTCTAATGGATGTTCAAATTTCATTCCATGCCAATTTTCGGCAAGGACAGGTGTGCTTGCGCCGATTCCTATTATTGTACGATTCGAAGAAATATTGTCTAAAGTGCACGCCGCCATTGCTGTAGTTGCTGGAGTTCTTGAAAACATGCTCACAATTGAAGTCCCTAGTTTGATTCTTTTGGTTAATACAGCAATTGCTCCAAGCATGACAAAAGCTTCACGGCCCCATGACTCTGGTATCCATATGGAATGTACTTGAGGTTTGACATCTAGTAATTTGGCAAATTTTAAAATATCTTGGGAATTAAATAGGCTGCTGGGATTATAGCCAATTTGACCGAGCTCATCAGTCATTTTTTAAATACTTGTTTTATTTCTTTTGATGCTTCTTCAATATCCTTATGAGAATCTATGGATCGCCAATAATTATTTGAAAACTTTTTTGCCTTTAATTTCTGTTTCTCTACCAGTATTGGTAAAGTAACAGTCTCAAGATTTCCGTTATCTGGTAGGTAATCAAAAATTTCATTTGAAAAATAGTATACTCCAGCATTGACCCACATGTCCTTAATGGAGGGTTTTTCTACAAATTTTGACACAAGATCGCCATTTGTTTCTACAATTCCGAACGTACTTTTTAGAGGAACTAATGCAAGGCCCATTGATCCTTTATCAGATATCGTCAATGGGTTCAAATCGGTTAAAATATCTCCATTAATTACAAAAAATCCGGTATTAGTATTTCCATTTTGAATTATTTGAGTTTTTGCATTCTTTAGTGCACCTCCTGTACCTAGTGGCATGTGCTCTTCGATGTAGCTTATGTTAACTCCAAACTTTTTGCCGTCAGCAAGATGGTGCTTTATTTTTTCTTTGAGATGTCCTACAAGTACTATAATTTCTTTCATTCCAAATTTTTTAAGCCAATTAAGTTGCAACTCTATAATGGGAATATTATTAATCTGGATCATGGGTTTTGGCCTATCAGAGGTTAAAGGTCTTAGTCTTTTTCCCAAACCACCGGCAAGTATAACTGTTATCACTTAACCCCACATGCATGAATATTGTATATAAAAGTCATCCCAAATTTAGTACAGGTGGCGTACCCTTTATTCTCGCGAATAAATGTATATGCCATCAAGGAAAACTCTTCGATCCTTGTTTTTAACTTTTGTTGATAGCTCTATATTCGCTGCTGTTTGCGAAACATCCTCAAGATGAAGGCCGGAAATCACAATATCGTCACCCTCGATAGCAACCTTTGTAGCAGCCCCCACTATCTTTGAAATACGTGCTTTTCTCTCGCCAAAAAAATTCTCAACATATACTCTTCCATCTTTCACCTTGACAGTTATAGGAAAATGTGCAAACACTACTTTCATTTTATATTTATATCCATTCTGAACCCCTTTTATCATATTATTAATAATGCTCTTTGCTGTATTAGAAATAGCAAAATCCTTCCTTCTGGATCCATAGGGTTGAATCCTTACAATATTCTTTTCAATTGTTAGGAAGGCCGGAAGCTTTGTAAAGTCTTTCTCTATAGTTCCTAGTTTTCCCTGTACTGTTATTATTCTATCTTCCAATGTCATGGAAATTCCCTCTGGTATTTCTAATATTGAAACATATTCATTAGTAGACATACCCAACTAACACTCCTCCAATTCCCATTTCCTGTGCTTCATGGTGTGTCATAACCCCTTTGCTTGTTGAAACTATCAATATACCCATATTATACGCTGGCAAAAATTGTCTTTCCCAGTTAAGGTATTGGTTCTTTCTGACACTAAATTTTGGAGTTATTATCCCGCATTTATTTATTTTTGCCAACAGTTGAATCTTAAATTTGCCGGCTCTGGAATCATCTATCTGCTCAAATTCTCCAATATATCGATGTTTTTGCATAACCCGCAATACCTCACTCGAAAATCTTGAAGATGGACTCACTATGCATTCTTTTTTTCTTCGAACTTCATTATTGTATAAAGTGGTAAAAAGATTTGATAGGATATTTAATGCAGGCATCTCATTCACCCATTTTTCTACTCATATTTCTTAAAGCCTAATTTTATTGCTACTTCTCTAAAACATTGTCTACAGAGCATGATATTATAAGCCTGAATAAGACCTGAATAGCAACCACATCTCTTGCACCATCGGGTACCCTTTCCATGAATACGCTGTTTTCTCCCAGTGACATCATATTCTCTTGGTTTTGGCATTAAATCATTTCAGCTCCCAGATTTTTGAAAAATTCTATTGCCTCATCTTTTGAGATTCTATGTTTCTTTCCAACTTTTCTTGGATTACTCTTGTTAATTATTCTATAACCAGGTCTTGATAACGATATGCATACATTCATTCCAAATATTCCAATATCGGGATTATATTTTGCTCCAGGAATATCAATGTGTTCACTGATTCCTATAGAAATATTTCCATAGTTATCAAATGACGATTTTTTCAATTGGTTATTCTTTGCTTGTATTATTCTCTTGGCAAATTCCATCGCCTCAGTGTTTCTAAGAGTGACTTTGGCACCGATTGGTTCACCTTTATGGATGCCAAAATCCCTTACGTTATTTTTTGCGCCACATTGAGTGGGCTTTCTGGAAGTTAATTCTTCTAATGCGTTTTGGGCTCTCTCCATCGGCTCGCCAGATTTTCCTACGCCAATGTTTATTACAACTTTTTCCAAACTAATCTGTTTCATATTATTTACCGTTCTCATTTTACTTGCTCACCTGAATTAGTGGAGATTCAACCCCAATTGCCATTACGATATCAACTGGTAATTCTACAGTTTTTTCGCTCATAGAGACAAATATACGTTTAGGAAGGGAAAACGATCCAGTTTTAATTTCTTTAACCTTGCCAATATTACCAGCGTTTTCTCCCCTAGTAACAATAACGTTACATCCTTCTTTCAGTGGGACATGATTTTTGATACCAAATTTGGGTAATTCAATTAAACACGTGTCATTCACATTATACGATTCTTCACTTAGAAATGTTCTTCCGTCATGAAGACAATATTGGTGTATATTTTTCTGTGAGGTAACTTTAGATTTGATCTTTTCCAACTTTAGGTTTTTTTCATCTGAATTTATTTTTATTGGAAAGAGTGGAATTCCATTTGAGGGAACAAATCTATAAAATTCGTTTGAAGGTTTTATCTCGACAGTATCCATCAAGCCAATGGGAAAATTTGGACGCCGAACGATTTTACCATCCACGCTTATTAGTCCCTTATTTAGCGATCTTTTTACTTCTCGTACATTTGAGCAAACATGTAAAAGGTCACGCAATACCACACCAATTGGGTAGGAAAATTTTCTAGTATGTGGTCCTGGCATTGTGTTCAGAATAAACCTTGCACTTTTTCTATTGACTTGCCAGAAGCGTGGTGCAATTTGTCTTTTTAGTCTCTTATCTCCTCCTTTTTTGGCCAAGACTATGTTTCCGCCTCTTTAACCAATTCCTTCTTCTTAACAGCTGATTTTTTCATTTCCTTCCCTTTTTTTACCTTTGTGTTTTTCTCATTTGCTTTTTGAATGCCTTTCATTCTATATTCATCATCGGTATTCACTGAAATAATCTGAACATTTGAAGCATGAATCTGCACCTTGACTTTGCCACCACGTATTTTTTCTCTCTGAACACCTTCAATCGATAGTGTCGACCTTTCTGTATTCACTTTCTCGACTTTTCCTTCTATCCCAACGTACTCTCCTCTTAATATTCTAACGGTATCACCCTTAATGACCCTCATGCTTCTCTTATTGTGTTGCTCTCTCAGGTTCTCGGACAGGTTTGCTCCCAATAATTTTTCTCTTTTATGTTTTAAAATCAGTTTATAGAACATCATTATTCCCTCATATTATCAAAGACGCAAGATTTGCTATTCTGGGCCACTTTTCTGCAGCTTCGGCAGCGACTGGTCCTTTTATGTCAGTTCCTTTTATTTCACCTTCCGGTGTAACTAAAACTGCAGCGTTATCCTCAAAAGATAACCGGACGCCATTTAGTCTCCTTATCGGATACTTTTGTCTGATTATTACAGCTCCGAACATTTGTTTTCGTAGCTCTGATTTTCCCTTCTTTACAGTAACATTCACAAAATCTCCGACTGCAGCAGATGGTAGTCTTGAATGTCTTCCCTTGATACGTGTGACTTGAGCAATCCTTAATATTTTGGCTCCAGTGTTGTCAGCACAAACTAAATTAGCAGTTATTGGTAACACCCTTGTAATATATGGCCTAAATTCTTCTACTCCTTTTGCAGAGACCGCACGACTTTTAGATGCCACTTTTTATAACCTCCAAAGTTACAAACGATACCGTTTTTGAAATTGGTTTACATTCTGCAATCTTTACTTCATCGCCCTCGTTTACATCAATACATGATGGAAGAAATGCATGAACTTTCGAGCTGCTTCTCTCGTATCTTTTGTATTTTCTAACCAGCCTGGCATATTCACGGGACACAACTATCATCTTGTGTGCTTTGGAGCTTATTGTGGTCCCTATCAAAATTTTTCCTCTTATCGAAAGTTTACCATGAAAAGGACACAGGTCATCATCACAAGTTCTTTTTGGCTGTGAAACTGTTACTCCAATACTTCTACTCATACTTTACCAACTATCACTTAAGTAAACGATCTTCCGGCCTGCCTATTAACATGGAACCATTCACAAAACAAATTTCATCTTGAAAAATCAGTCCTAATCTGCGTATTGATTTTTTGGGAATAATATATGATTTGGACTCACCACTTAGCGAAATTGTATTTTTAGTTTCAAAGATAATTTTCCCATTGATCTTCTTTTCATTGTTGAGGGGCCCATACTCTATTTGTGCATTACGCCCTATCAATTCATATTGTAACATGTAATCTTTAAAAGTCATTTTGCTAATTCCCTTTCCTTTAAAATAGAAAGTATACGGGCAATGTCTCTTCTCTTCCATTTCATATTACCAGTCTCCTTTTTGAGAGTCCCTTTAGAATTTTCAATTCTCAATTTCAACAGATCTGCCCTAATTTCTGAAAGTTTTGATTCCAAATCATCGTCGTTAAACTCTCTTAATGTTTTTAATTTAAGTCTAGCCATTAAGTTTCACTTTTATTCACGGCTATTTCCTTAACTTCACTGTTAATAATATCTTTACTCTCTGTCTTAATTTCTGAATCAGATGGAACGCTCTGGTTTTCGCTTTGACTTTTACTTTCGTTCTCAGTCTCGATCTGTACCTCGCTCTTTGTTTGAGCTTCTGCGCCTAAATCAAAATCACGATGAATTTCTTCCTTTATCGAAATTTTAAGCTTTACTCCTACAAGTCCCATTTTTGTTAATATGCTATTTGTGCTACTTTTTACCACTTCCTCTGCAATTTTACCACTCTTTGGGATGATTCCTGCTGAATGCTTTTCAAAATGAGCTCGTTCCCCTCTAAGCTTGCCAGATATTGTAATCTCCACACCCATAGCTCCAGCACCCATAATAGTATTTATTGTCCACAATGAAGCTCTTCTAAATGCTGTTCCTCTTTCTATGAGCTGTGCAATTCTATTTGCCATAATATGTGGATTCAATTCAGGTTTTGTAACTTCAGTTACGGAGACCTGCGCATTCTCCAAGTTAAATTGTTGTTCCAATTTAGTCGTCAAGTCCCTTATTCCACTCCCTTTTCTTCCAATGACCAGACCCGGTCTTATAACAAAAAGTGTTATTTTAGTACCTATGGGAGTCTTTTGAACTTCGGCCCCTCCGTAACCAGCTTCCGCTAAAGAAGAACTCAGGTATTCGTTCAGTTCCATATTTCTAAAATTATTTTTCATTACGTTTTTTATTGCGCTCAATACACTTTACCCTCTCTAGCTATGATCTCTACATGTGTTAACGTGTCAACTTTAGGACTTGACCTTCCCATAGCCCTAGGAATAAACCGCTTAAGTTTTGTTCCTTTATGGATAACACAAGATACTATTTCTAACCTATCTAGATCCATACCTTTGTATTCTGCGTTTGATTCTAAATTGTCCAAAAGTCGTAAAAATTCTTCAGAAGCTTTCTTTGGAAACCTCCCAGAAAAAAAACCGTCTCTGATATTTGATTTATGGGCGACTTCATTGTGATATCTTCTATAGGGAACTGCAACTTTTTTTTCAATGACTTGATCTAAAATGTTCCTTGCTCTTTCGATTGATAGCCCCTTTATTGCTAGAGCAATTTCTCTCGCGTGTTTATGCGAAATGTCGGTTTCTCTTAACGATGCTCTAACGTGTTTATTCTTATCAAATTGAGAAAATGAGTAAGAATATGTTGGCAAATGTATCACTTTAATGGCACATATAGACTTGATCTGGAAGCTCCTACTCCAGGTGCGCCATGTTGAACTCTTTTGTTTGTAATAGCGTACTCACCCAAATAGTGGCCAATCATCTCGGGTCTTATTGTAATTGGAGTAAAGTCCTTTCCATTATGAACATTTATAGTAATGTCAACCATGTCGGGAAGAATTATCATATCTCTAACATGAGTTCGTAAAATTTCATTAGATGAACTCTCTCTGATGCTTTTTATTCTTTCACGTAGTTTTCTTTTCTGATCATCCATATACTTCCCTACTCTTTTATCCAACGACCGCCTTTGTCTAGCATTTAACAATGGCAAAAGGGCCTCTATTGACAGATTCTTTAATTGATCTACATTATAACCTCTAAATCTAAATTCACGAACCAACTAACATTATCAACTCCAAAATACTCCTTTTAAATTTAACTAGATAAACCAACTTAGACCAATCCTAATTTTGTTGCGAGCTGTCGCGCTTCATCGTCTTTTGTAAATTTAACAATTGCTTTTTTGCCTTGGATCGTCCTAAATATATTGACTTCTTTAACGTTACCTTCGTACATTGTTCTTATTGCTTTATATACATCTTTCTTGCTTGCACTCTCAGAAACAATAAAAGTTAACTTATTTTCCTTCTCAATCAAATTGAAAGTCTTTTCTGTGATATAAGGTCTGAGAATAATTGAATTAAGATTATCTTCTGCCTCTTTACTCATTATCATTTCACCATGCTCTGTATTTTGGACCAAACTGTATTTATTTTATTCATCGAGTCAATTACATTTTTTGTATAGATAGTTAATCTAACCGGTTTCGTTCCAGGTACTAGATCCATAATACTCAGGTTTTCTAAGGAGACAATATTCACACCCGGTAAAGATTTTTTCAGTTTGCTTACTGGGGAATCTTTTGATACAACTATTAGACAGCTCAAAGCTGTGTGTTTTTTTCTTCCACGTAATCGTGATTTACCAGATGGTATCCTTACTATGTTCGTAGACCTTTTAAGATCCTCTTCTAACCCTAATGACAGTAAAGTTTTTCTTAATTCTGCAGTCCTTGTTATTTTCTCCAAATCATTTGAAAGGACGATCGGAAATTCAGAAATTTTTCCAACATTGTGACCACGTTTTTCTACTATATCTTTATTAGAAGTTGCCGCAATTGCAGAACAGAATCCAAGATGTTTTTCCTTTTTGTTTATTTTCTTGTAACTTTTCTTCCATGATACTGGAGGATGAGCTAATCTTCCACTTCGCACACCTGCGATCCCAGCAGCTTGACCTGCACGTTGAAAACCTTCGCCTCTAGCTCTTGCTATTCTTGCAATACCCAAGCCAGTATTGCGAGATTCTGCACTGACAATTTCTCCAGCTGCAGGATATCTTCCCTGCTGCTGGAATTTGGTAGAAAGGACGTTAACATATACTTTTTTTATTATCTCTGGTCTAAACGGTGTACTGAAAACAGATGGAAGTTCTAGTGATTCAATTTCTTTTCCACGAAGATCTTTAAGAGTAACTTTCATTTTACTAGTACCTCCAAGACTTTAGGTTCTACTATCTTCTTACTAACCGTCCTACTTGGAAATCTCATTTTGACTAATCTTTTCGGAACACCAGGAACTGAGCCTTTGACAATTATATAGTCACTTTTGATCTTGCCAAAATGCTGAAATCCACCTTCTGGATTAATCCTAAAATCATCATCCTTTTCAGATTTTGAAATTATCAATATCCGTTTGTTGTATTCAGTTCTTTGATGAAATCCTCTTTGTCCTTGTCTTGGTACAGTATAGGTGACTACTGCAGGAGAAATTGGTCCTAGAGTTCCAAGCGCCCTTACACTCTTTCTGGACTTATGTTGTTTTCTCTTAACTCCAAATCTGGTAATAGGTCCTTCAATCCCTTTTCCTCGCGTTATGGCGGAAATATCGATAAATTGTCCGGTTTCAAAAACTTCGTTTATGTTTACCTGTTTTCCAATATTGCTAGCTACATAGTCAATTTTTGATTTTGTATCTTTTCCCCCAATAGGTATTTCCCATACGAATGGCTTCTTTTGAGATAAAGACGCACTAGCGGGATAAGATGATACGATTGCAACTACATGCTTAATTTTATCAATATGCGCATTGATTTCTTCCAATTTACCTTCCTTGTACTTGAACGATGCCTTTTTTGAGAGATGTTTGTCATTATCTTTTGCAAAAGCGTTAAAAATTGCATTCTTTCCATATGCTGTTTCTGCATATGCTCTTATCCCAATTATTTTCAATGGCGGGGTAGCTATTAGAGTGGATGAATTCATAACATTCTTGCCATAATTTGGAGTCTTTTCTCTGTCATCTACAGATAATACACTTAAATTAGTAACTTTATACCCGGCAAAACCTAATAATGATGATTTATCCAACTTAGGATCCGACCAGGTCCTAAGCCTAGATTCGAGACTTCGTGCACGCACTCTTGGATAGAATGCCATACTTCCACGTCTAGGTGCACTATATTTTCGATGACCCATGATTAATCCGTTTTTTGTTATCCCTTTAATAAATTAATAAGTTTAAGCAAATGTTATCAAAATGCGATATTCTATTTTTACAAGTATAGAAAATTTCGTTCAGAAACTGGATCAAGCGTATAAGTAACTATTAACTATTGACAATGTGCCAAGAATTGCCTCTTCTAGCCTTACGGTTTGAGTACCCTGATTAGGAAACATGTTCCAGAAATGAAAGCTCTGTGTAATCCTTTTGTTTTCACATTCCAGTATTTTCCTTAAACCAAATTTTGGGCCACCAAACGCAATCAGTAGGTTCTTTGACATTTTTACCCGGCTCATCAGATCAGCTACATGTTTTGTAAATGGTGAGCCCTCAACAGAAGTCATCAACACTTCGCACTTAGTATCTACTAACAATGCAGATAGCGACTCTGTAAATTGGACATCATAGCCCCAGTAACCATCAATTTCTTCTTTTGCAATATCTTCAGCTAACAGCTGTCCTTTATTTGAAATTTTTACCAAGACTTTTTGGCCTAATTTGCTTCCTTTATATTTTACAAGATTTTTAAGTCCTACGTCCACATACAATGAATCATTTTGCTTTACAACAAATCCAAATCGTATTTCATTATCCTTGATATTCTTAATATCTATCAGTGGTTTATGATGAGGCGATTTTATGGGCGGTAAGATCCCAACATGTTTGAGTATCCACATTTTGGGGTAAATTTTTTTTCTGAGATATGGAGGTGTATCAAGATATTCAAGTATTGTTCTCAGTATTTTTTTGTCGATTTTTTCAGCCTTTGTGCTCCAATCATGATAAATAAAGACTTTATTAACGCAGAATATTGAACAAGAACGAGAAATTTGTGAGATTTTGTAACTTTTATCAAGAATTGTTTGAGATTCTATCAAACAAGAGTCAGGAATTGCAATCCACAGATTAGTCAAATTATTTCGTAGAGCATTTATTCTGATAGTAGTTTTTCTACAGTTGTTGCCATCAGACCTGTTGATCCAAAAGTCGTTTCACGAAGAATACCATTTTTGTTTATGAATATTGTTGAAGGAGTACCCTTCAGTGAATATTCTTCGAAGGTGAGAGGACTGAAAGGTTTTGTTTCCAAATATGATTTAACACGTGAAATAATTTGCTCCTTATCTTTTTGGTGATACAAATCAAAATCAAGAACGTTTTCATTAACAAATTCCATAACTCTCTTGTCTTCTATGGGAAGTTTTTCTTTTACAAGCATATCCATTCCTACAGGAAAGGGAATATTGTATGATAACTTTCCCTTATTTAGTAACTTACTCTGGTACGTAAGAGTAGTAAGAGTTTCACCAATAACCTTGTTTTCCTTTAATAGCATTTTTAAATTTTCAAGTGTATTCTTGTCAAAATCCTCAAATGCTGTTGCAAGTCCTAATACTACTACTCCCTTGCTCTTGTACTTTTGATATGTATCTATTGCCTCAGGAATTCCATAAATAAAACACCCAGGGCAGTTTACTTGGAAAACTTCTACAACGATTACTTTACCTTGGTAATCTTTCAGACTAATGGATCCACCTTGCACCCATTCGCTAACTTTCAATTCGGGTGCAGGTGAACCAGCCTTAACTTTCACAAAATTCAGAATATTTCTTGAATATTTAAACCAATATTACCTTGACTTAGAAATCAGAAAATTAAAATTATTGAGGACTTCTTTTACTGGAGTTTTCTTTCGACTTCGATGCATATTTTTCAACATCATTACTTTCAACTCGCTTCATTGTATTTGTTTTGGTATCTATTTGAGCCATTTTTATATGTCTAGTTCCTGTTTTCTCTTCACTAACCAAATAAATTGACTCTAATGCAAGGCTACTTGCTTCGTCCATGCTTACGTCAGTATGGTAGTTTTTTTCCAGGAATTCATTTACTTGATCACTGCCATTGCCAATTGCAACTGCATCGTATCCAATGTAAGTTCCACTTGGATCAGTTTGGTAAAGTGAAGCACCATTCTTATCAACTCCAGCGAGGATTAATGCAACACCATATGGCCTAACTCCAGCGTACTGAGTGAATTGTTGTGCCATATCCGCAAGATTTTTTGCTACACCTTCAACATCTACAGGTTCATCGTATATCAGTCTATTACTCTGAGCAAAAAATCTTGCATGGTCAACTTGAGTTCTTGCATCAGGAATATATCCGGCTGCTGCTACTCCGATATGATCATCTATTTGAAATATTTTTTGGGTAATATCAGAAACTTGTAATTTCCTAGCTTTTTCTTCGACAGCTAATATCACACCGTCTTTACTTTTGATTCCAACCGCTAGGGTTCCTCTTCTTACGGTTTCGATTGCATACTCTACTTGGTACAATCTACCGTCTGGTGAAAATACCGTTATTGCTCTATCATAACCAGCTGCTGCAGGTAACAAATCAGCTCTAACTTGTTTGGTTTCTTTAATTTAAGTTTACCTTAGTATCACACTTTAAATTGTCAATCGATATTTCGAAAGATAGAGCTAACTTTGGAAGAAGAAATAACATTTCAAGGTCACAAGAATATACTTTCTCTTCACTCCAGGACAATTGAAATTACCAAGGATTCCGATTTGACCAAAAAGGGTGATTGTATTGTTGGTGTTTCAGCAAACAAGGCCTGTGATGATTTGAATATTTCATTAAAGCAGAAATTAAGGACAACTGGAACAGTTGTAAAAATAGGATTTATTGTAGAACCTTTCGAATTTAAGCTGGCTGGATTTGGCAATGATAATTTAGAAATTACCCACAAGCATGATGTAGTATTGCGGAAATCAAATTACGTCGACTCTAGAACACTGAGCATTTCATGTGATAAATCAGCAATTGACATTCCAAGGTATCTCATAAATTCCTTAACCAATTCCGAAGCAAAAGGAATATTGACAATTAAAATAGAATAATAACAGTGCTTTTATACAATATGAAAAAACTGGAACCTAAAAATCCGGAATTCATATCTTGGATATCTTTTCATAAACAAACGAATACCTTTTCAATAATTCATTTATAACATCAGAAGGAAGTTCAGGTGGGATGGGGTTCTTTCCGTCCTTTGATGCCAGTCTCACCCTATCTCTAAACCCAACCTTGGTTAGCCAATCTCTAAGATATTGTTTATCATAACTTACTTGCTCCTCTCCGACTTTGTATGAGTCTATAGTCCACATCCTGAATTCATCAGGACCAAGTGAATCAGCTAAAATAATTTCTTTTGTAACAGGATCCTTTCCAAACTCAAATTTCACATCTGCTATTATGAATCCTGCATTATTTGATATTTCTGACATTTGTTCGTAAAGTCTTATCGAGGTACCTTTCACATATCTTAATTCATCATTGGTCAGCATTTTTTCTGCCAAAATTTGATCCTCGGAAATAGGCTCGTCATGGATTTTTGACTTTGTTGTTGGATCAAATATTGGTTCCCTTAGTTTAGATGCAATTTGCAAGTCGGGGCCTAGACCTAAGATATTACTTGCAGTAGTGTAACGTTCGTATAGACTTCCATACAAGTATCCTCTAACCACACACTCAAGAGGAATCATTCTGAGTTTCTTTACTACCATTTTGTCCTTAGCATCTAATCTTACCATGTGATTTTTAGAATTCAAGTAGTTAAACCAGAATTCGGCAAATTTGCACAGAATTTCTCCCTTTCCCTTTATGGCGGTAATCATCGGTACATCATATGCTGAAACTCTATCTGTAAAATGAAATAACAGGTTCTTGTCGTCTAATTCATAGACGTCTTTTACTTTACCGCTGTGAATAAATTTCATTACACATCATTTGAATAACGTATATTTATCATATCATTTTTTATTCTTATTCTTAATCTCGCAAACCATATTCCTTCCATTTTTTTGTTACTAAATTATCAGTACTTTCATCAGGAAGTGCCTCCTCTTGAACTGGTCTATCATATCCTTCTTCTTTTGTTTTTTTAGTTGCGTCAATACCCATCTTTGATCCTAAATTTAAGAATGGAGATGCGGGATCTAGTGTATCTGTAGGCGCATTCTCAATTAGCATTGTATCCCTCTTTGGATCAGATCGAGTCGTTACAGCCCAAATTACATCATTCATGTCATGCACATTAATGTCCGCATCTACTACTATCAATATCTTTGTAAGCGACAATTGACCCATCCCCCACAAACCCATCATCACTTTTTTGGCCTGCCCTGGATATCTTTTTTTAATTGAGACAATCGCAAGACCCTGAAACCAACCTGCAGCAGGCATTGAGAAATCAACTACCTCAGGTTGGAAGAGTTTTACCAATGGAAGAAATGATCTTTCAATGACTTTACCTATGTAAGCATCTTCAAGTATTGGTTTTCCAACAACTGTCGTAAGATAAATAGGATTATTTCTCATCATCATACAAGTCAGCGTAAACGTAGGAAAAGGTTCAGGTGGAGTGTAGTACCCTGTATGGTCTCCGAATGGACCCTCAATGTTTAGCTCAGATGGATCAACATAGCCTTCTAAAACAATTTCAGCAGACGCAGGGACTTCGATATCGACTGTTCTGCATTTCACAAGGTCCATCCCCTTTTTTCGTGTGATTCCTGCAAAAAGAAATTTATCCAATCCTTCTGGAACTGGCGCGATCGCACTAAAAACTGTTGCAGGATCGGCTCCAATTACTATTGCAACTTCTGTTTTTTGCATATTTTCCTTATTCATTTGATAATGTAATGCACCTCTTTTGTGAATTTGCCAGTGCATTATCGCTTTTTTAGAACTGATAACCTGTAATCTATATACACCCATGTTTCGAATCTGCGTTTCAGGATTTTTTGAAACTGTAATTCCAAAAGTTATAAATCTTCCAGAGTCTTTGGGAAACGATTTAATTATTGGTAAAGTATCTAACGTGGGATTCGAAGTTTCAATATTTTCTGTTACTGGACCAGAACTTGTACTTTTCGGAGCATAATCAGAAATCTCGGAGAGCTTTGGAAGCATTTTAAATTTACTTAATATTCCATGAGGAATCTTTAATTTTGTTAATGCGGTCATGCGCTCACCGATCTCTTCAAAATTCTCCAAGTCAAGTGCCATCTTCAATCTTTTCAACGATCCAAATGCGTTACCAAGTACAGGAATTTTATATCCTTCTACATTCTCAAATAATATGGCAGGACCTTCATCCTTATACATGACTCTGCGCAGAATTTCTGCAATTTCTAAATCCACTGAAACTTTTGCTCTTATTCTACTCAATTGACCTGCTTTTTCAAGAGATTCTACGTATTCTCTTAGGTTCTCAAAATACACAATGATACTTTTTCCATATGAGATATTAGTTTTGTTGATCTACAGTTAGTAAAATAAGGTTGATACGTTCCTATATGTTCGATTAACTTTACTTTTTTTAAATAAAGAATTCAATAGCATTGCAAATTGAAAATAAACATATCGAGGATCAAGTACAGAATAAATTACAACCCAGTCAATTACAACAGCAGTACAGGTAAGTATGAGAGCGGAAATGAATCTTATACTTTTTATAGTCAGGCAAAGGTAAATCTGTGGAAATGTGATAAGTGTACCTTGAAATTCGGTACCTTCAGAAGTTTAAGAAAACACAAATCTGAAGTCCATGCTTATTGATCTCTAATGATATTGAAAATAACGTAAATTCGTCGGTTTTTCGACTGTTGGTTTTAACTTTTCAAAGGTTAATTTCATGAGAAAAAAACTTTTACGAGTTGGTCAAGAATTCGTGCAGTCGCGCCCCAAATAATTTCATTTTTATACTTAAATTTAGGTAACTGGGGAATCGAGTACTGTTCCTGGTGCTTCAAGTCATTTGCTCTACTTTTGAGTAATGGTATGAGCGGGGCATCTATGATTTTCTCTACTTCGTAATTTGTAAAGGTAATTTCTGGCATCCTGTCTATTAATGCCACATAGGGGTAAATTATGTACCGTGAAGTTAATGTCCTTTCTGCATTCAAGTAGCCAATAACCTGTTCCCTTTTGATGTTGATTCCAATCTCTTCACTTATTTCTCTTACCGCAGTCACCAACAAGTCATTGTCAGTTTCCATAAAATTCCCACCTGGAAAGGAAACTTCGCCAGCATGACTTTTCACAAGGTTAGTCCTTTTTATCAAGATCACATAAGGGGTTGTATTTGTGAAATGGATTGCTATCATTACGGCTGCAAATTTGAATTGCTCTAAAGCTGATGGAAAAACAACTTTCTTATGCAAAAGGGGATAAATCAAATGTTTTACTAGTTTTTCATCGTACAAGAGAGGTTCATCGTATGTATTCAATATTAATTAAACTATAAAATCTATCGAGTTTCTAATTTTTAGAAAACGTATTATATTTTGAGTTTTTCAAGATTTTAATTAAGTCTTTAATTATGACAATTATTGTGAGATATTAATGGATATCAAAGTTATTTATGAGATGAACCCACCAAAGGTTCTATATAATAACCATTTTGATAATGGTATAATAAACAAGAATATTGATCTTTTCTTGTCAAGAGCAAAGAATGTATCAGAATATGTTGATGGCATACACTTGACTGATAATGTACTTGGTGTTCCACGAGTTTCTAGTTTGATGCTCGTATCAATGTTAAAAAAGATGGGCATATCTAAACCCATCAGCTGTACGTGTAGACTTTACGACAAAAATCTTATATCCATACTTCAGTTTGTCACAGATTCTATATTATGTGGGCTCTATAGCATCCTAATTCTTCGTGGAGACGATCCAATTATTGGCAGTAAATTTTTCGATGTTCCACCTACCAAAGCTATCAAAATTCTTTCAGAACATAAATTTAACAATTTTATAAAGTTCGATCTATCATTTCCAAGTAAAATAGATGATGGAGTAAAGTTAAAAAATAAACTTGAAGCAAGACCACGCGCATTTGTTACACAGTCTATAAGTTCTATAGACAATTTGAAGGAGATTGTTAAAGTGTGTACACCTTACAGAATCGATGTTATTCCATGCATAATGTGCCCATCAAAGAAAAATGAAATTTCAGCACAGAATATAGGTTTGGATTGGGGCTTGTATAAGGAACAGCCAGAAAATTTTATTCGTGATGCAGCGAGTCTGACAGAAAAAGTTCTCTTGTGTTCACCAAATAGTTTTGAAGATGGTCTGGACCTAGTAAAGAAACTAAAGAAAAATTAGTCGGTTTTTTGTTTGCGTGCAGCACTAATTTCACTTCTCAATTCTTCTAAAATTTGCCTGTAATAGGGTTTGAGTTCGTCATCTTCGGTAAGTCTCGGTCTTCTATGTTCAATTGTTATTTCTCTTTTGATTTTTCCTGGTCTATTTGTGAATACAAATACTCTGTCTCCAAGACATACAGATTCCATTATATTATGAGTTACAAAAATAATATTTTTTCTGGTTTTTGACCAAATAAGTTGTAATTCAACAGAAAGCAAATCCCTTGTTTGGGAATCCAAAGAGGCAAACGGCTCATCCATAAGCAATATTTCAGGATCCATGACAAGTGCTCTAGCGAGAGCCACTCTTTGCTTCATGCCACCGGATAATTGATACACATAAGAGTCGGCAAATTTTGTCAATTGCATTGTTTCTAGATGAGCAAGTGCTATTTGACGCCTCTTATCTTTCTGCAAACCGGCTATTTTTAGTCCAAATTCAACATTTTCGATTACTTTGAGCCAAGGAAACAAGGCGTTCTCTTGAAACACCATAATTCTATCCGGACCCGTACCATCGATTTGATGACCATTAAGAATGATTTCGCCTTCAGTGGGTTTATCAAGTCCTGCTAGAATGTTTAGAAGAGTAGATTTTCCGCATCCAGAGGGACCGACAATACTCACAAATTCGCCATCGTTAACTGTCAGGTCGATATTTTCTATCGCAATAACGTATTCAGCATTACTTGAACTAGTTGTTTTAAATTTTTTAGATAAATTTTTAACTTGTAATTTCACGCTTTACCCCTCTAATACTAAAATAATTAATTTGAATTCGCTTATCATGCACTCTCATAATTACGCTATTTCTATAAATTACTATTTAATTATTGGTAAAGGCATATAAAATAAACGAGCACGATTATTATAAATTGATGTTTATTACATTTGCATAGATTTTCTCATTCATACTCCGGTCTGTCATCCCATCCATCACACTCCAACTTGTTTAGTCACTCCTAAAACGATTTCTTCTATCGTACTGTTGTAAAGCATATTGCTATCTGCTTTATGTTCCTCAAAATGGTTACTAATAAATGATTATTTCAACGACTTTCCCACAAATGAAAGAGGTCCATTTAGTCAATATTTCATCAGTTCCTTCAAATTTGCCTTGACACATATCGATTCAAGTTCCTTGAGTACTGCTTCAAGAGTAAACTCTTGCTTTCCATTTCTTTAATATTTCATGCCATTTACTAACACCTCATTGCCATGACTTCAAATTTTATTGGACGTAATGTACAGTTTATTACTCTTCCAAATGATTCGGATGATAAGACTATATAGTACCTATATCGATCTCGTATAGTATGCGAATGAATAATCGAATGTTAGTCTCAGCATTGTTGTTGTTAATAGCTTCTTCTTCCTTGACCATATTGGGCAATCATGCCTCAATATCGGCACAAGAAACAACACCTTCGGGTACAGAAACAACGCCAGATACTGAAACAACGCCAGATACTGAAACAACGCCTCCAAGTACAGAAACAACGCCTTCAGATACAGAAACAATGCCTAGAAGTACGGTTGCTACTTATACTATTGAAAGTGGTGATCCTGGTAATCCTGAAGCGTTTGAATTTAGTGCCAAAGCAGCAAGAGACAGTGCATTAGAATTAATAGAGGAGGCAATAGAAAGGCCTACTGAGGTTACTAATAGTTCAGAAAGCGTAAACGTAGAGTTTACAAATGAATTTGGAGGTGCACAGCAGCAAAATTTGATAGGAGCGAGTGCAACCAAAGATAATGTTGAAGAGCAATTAAATAATATAATCGATGGATTAATAGGAAATTCAACATCTTTAAGTTTTACAATGAAGATAGACACAGAATGTCAACCTCCCGATTGTCTATTTAAAATCTATCTACAAGAATGATAGATTGGAGCTAATAGGACATGGATTGTACTTTGTGAAATGAGACTAGCGTTAGGTAATCCAGAATCTAACCAGTCCGGTTGATCTGACTAGATTAAATAAAAAATTAGTCTAATCCAATAAGAATGTTCTTACTATTGTACTAACTACAGCTATTGTTACTATTTATTTGTAGAGGAGATTAATTATTTCCATCGGCGATGCGTTAGTTTTGAATCCCTTGTCGCTCATTATTGTTTTGGACACGCTGAATCCATTGCGGGCAAGAGTACTAATTACACTATCCAATGAAATGGAGCTCCTTTTTGCCATAGACGCTATACTGTCAGTTTCAAAATAGGAGGGATATGCTAGCTCGCTATCACAGGTTTGCATCACTTTTAGTAACTTGTTATAATCATTTGTGGATGATGTATAATTTTTATTGTTTTTCAATTCATTTAGCATTGCACCTACAAACTCAGAGTCAAAGAGACTATCTATCCAAAGTGGTCCAGCTAAATTACATTTTGTATCACATATTTCGCAAACTAAATTCTGTTCCTTAAGATTTTCAACCCTACGATGTTTGCAGTTCTGACAATGCTTAAGAAACCCTATTTTTGATGAAACTGAGTTTGCAAGTGAGTTGCCATATATTACCTTCAGATATACTCTCATGTAATGAAGATTAGTGTGACAGAAATATGGAACAATGGATGAATCAAATCGTGATGCATTTAGTGCTATAAAAGAGACCAAAATCCTTATTCCGATTTCATTAGAATATTCAGTTTTTAATGGAAATCCATAGTACTTTCTATAACATACATTTGGATAAACACCGCATAATACTGCAGTATCTGTTGCTGTAATTGATATCAATCCCCCGTTACTTATTGAGCGCAATACACAATCTACATAGCGTGAAGGACTTCCAAATGGATCAAGATCTATGATATCAAATTTTCGGAGTTGGCGTTCTTCAAAGTTTAGAAATTTGCATACTTCGTTAGTACCGAAAATGCATTTGTCTTGTACTTGGTTCAATTTTGCACTTTCTTTTGCAAGGTCTATAGCAACTGGATTTAAATCGTTTAAATAAATTGTATCTATTTTTGGGACTTCAACCGCAGCCCTCACTCCTCTTGCTCCGACGCCGCAGATTGAGTCAGCAAACGTCCTATTGTTTTTTGAGGAAGATTGTATTTTGTACACCAACATGGATATATCTCTGTTCCACCTGGCGTTTGGATTAAAGAAAGCAGGATTTTTAGGTGGTACGTTTTCAGAAAGTGAAAAACTTGGAACTAGAAGTTCTGTTATTCCTTCTTTGATCCTTGAGACATCATATTTCAATCCTAGTGGGTAGTAAGATAACTTTTCGCTCCTAATATATCATGATTTAAAACGGGATAAGGATAAAATAGCAACATTATGTTGATTTGAATTATAGTGATTAGAGTTCACTCATAAAAAGAACATCATATGTGGAATAGATGAAGCTGGTAGAGGCTCCTTGTTAGGACCCATTATCGTAGCCGGTGTTTGTGTAAATAAGAAATCAATCTCAGAAATGGTTGAAAAAGGTATTAAAGATTCAAAAGTACTTAGCCCAAAAAAAAGACAAGTTCTTTTTGGCCATGTCATCAGTATTGCTGAATCAATTTGTGTTTGCAGAATAAACATTGAAGACATTGATTTTCACGTTTTTAAAAACAATCTAAATCTATTGGAAGCGGAAGCTATGGCCACTACAATTGGAAGTATAAAATCTGGCAAGACCTACGTAGATTCATGCGACGTAAATCCTTCTCGATATCACAGAACCATTAGAAGCTTTCTTAAACGGAATAATACAAAATTGGTTTCAATGCATCACGCAGACAGATTTAATGTTGTTGTATCCGGTGCTTCCATTATCGCAAAGGTAATACGTGATTCTGAAATAAATAAAATTCGGATCAAATATGGTGATGTAGGAAGTGGATATCCTTCTGACAAAAAAACAATAAAATTTGTAAAAGAATGGTTTAGGCAAAAAAATGAGATTCCCCCTTTTGCAAGAAAATCGTGGAAACCTGTTCAAATGATTGTGTCAGGTATTACTCTTTAGCATTTACTACCTTGAGCAAAAAATTGCCTTTATCATTGCGTGATCCTTGTCAAACGGAGCGAGATCCATTTTTTGCTTAATTTCAAACGAATGGTTTTCTAATTTCTTAATTTCCTGTGAGACTACATTTTTGGGAGACATTGTAACGTCAATGCTTCTAGTCTTAATGACAAGAAGCATTGGTTTGCCTTCTTTAAGATATATTTTACAATTATCGATTGCGATATTGGTCTGATCGGGTTGAGCAATATCACAATAGACTAGATCCATTTTATCGTATATTGAAAAATAACTTCTAGGTTTCCTTGCGTCTTCTAATATAGGTATAACATTTGTTCTCTTAGACGAAACATTTGAAATTAACTCTCTTGCAACCCTTGTTGAAGATTCAACAGCAAAAATTTTCCCAGAATATCCAATTATGTCAGACAAGTGGCTTACAGTAGTTCCTGTCGACGCTCCAAGATACAATATGTTTTCTACGTTAGAGAAATCAAATTGTAGTCCATTGATATATGCCGCAGCTAATTTACTTCTAAATGGATCCCATGTTCTGTATTCATTTCCATTCCTGGTGATAAGTTTTTCACCGTAAAGAGTAACACCTTTCAACAGATTTATAGTCGCTATATGAGCTTTTCCATTTACAGTAACGTAACTAATGGTGTCTACGTTTTTCATGACCCATCTTTCTCCTCTTGAATTTCATAGATTTTTTTGCTTTCTTGTTCATGAATCTGCTCCTATCTTCAAAAGATTCTTTCCCTTTCGGAGGTTCATGATAAATTTTTTGAATCATTTCAATTCTTTTAGTTAATTTATCTAATAACGATTTATCCAATGCACCATTGCGGTATACATCGATTCTAACTGCAATAGCTATTATTGACGATAAAGCACGGGCAATTTTACCCCTTTGCCATTTTGGAGCAGAGTTGACAGAAGGATGCTGAAATATTAAACCATGTTTTGGAGGCCTGGTGCCCGTTTTTAGCGCTCGAAACAATGCTTTTTCTGCACCAATTATTTGAATTGTACTTGAAGGCATCTGTGCCAATCTCAGTAAGCTGCCTGCCTTAGCAATTAATCTTGCCCCTATGATGGCAGTGAGGATATTTTTTAAGTTTGGAGCGAGTATCTCCATCAGATTCTCAATTGTGCTAGAAAGATTGGTTCTTAATTGCGATAACATTATTACTTGTGAAGCCAAAATTTTCAGAGATTCCGAACTTTCAGCAGTAAGGTCTCCTCCTTGACTTTTCGATTTTGCCTGTTGAATTAATTCAATTTTCTTTCCAGGTACATCGAGCTGAGTCAAAAGTTCTCTTGTAATATTTTCCCTTGATCCCGCATCTCTTACAATATTGGCATATGTAATAATACTTTGGAGCAAATAATCCAATTCAGGGAAGTGAAGTCCATACCATTCACGAATCCTCGTACTGATTGTATTTATTATTTCATCTAGCTCATCCAAGGTATTAACTGCTTGAACCAAATGCAGATCTAATTTTTCAGACGTCTCTTTGACCTTCATAGATGAAAGATTTATTGCAAACTTTTGTAGAATTGCAGCTAGTTCATCTCTGTCATCAGACAATCCAAACTTTATAATTAAATCCAATTTGTTCTGATTTATCTCGTTTTGTCTAAAATCAGACATCAGTTTAACACCGATATTTTCGCGCTGGAAAATTTCAATCAAATTCTTATTATTTACTCTTACCTGATCATAATTTCTTAATCTAGGAATCAAGTCAGGTATGTAGTTTTTCTCACCCTTAATGATCGAGGTATATTCAATTTCGGGGTTATCAAATTTTTTTTTGAAAATTAAATTAGTATCTTCAAGAGCACAAATTCCAAGTTCAAATAAAATTACATTTGCAATTTTCAACTAGATCTTACAATAAATTAATTTGGCCATTAAAAAATCTAACATTATTGTCTTACCATTTGGTTCATGTTCTACTGTAATGGCAGTTACTCACCAATGTTTTCAATTTCATCTCCATGAACTTCATCATAATGAGCGTCGCATTCATTCTTTGTTAGAAACTCTTTTGCGCACGCTTTGCATCTAAATGTACCTCCCTCATATTCTGACATGATAGAACAATGAAAATGTATCTACTAAAAATATTTATCGTGTCTTTAAGGTTTCTAATTCGTTAGATCGCATGTTCTTGTTTGAAAAGAATGAATTGATTGATTCTTCTACTGTTAACCTATCATGAACTATTGATTTAACGGCCCGGATCATTTCAATCGAATTATCGGATTGCCATATATTTCTGCCCATGTCCACGCCAGATGCTCCATCTCTTATTGCATTAAAAGTCAGATTTAGTGCTTCTTTTTCTGGTAATTTCTTACCACCTGCGATAATTACTGGTACAGGGCATCCCTCAACTACCTTTTCAAAGTTTTCACAATAATAGGTTTTTACCAAATGTGCTCCTAATTCTGCAGCAACTCTACAAGACAATGCAAGGTATCTTGCATCTCTAGCCATTTCTTTTCCAACTGCAGTAACTGCCAGGACTGGGATTCCATATTTTTCTCCTTCGTCTACCATCTTTGAAAGGTTGCTTAGTGTTTGATGTTCGTATTTACTTCCAACAAAAATAGATAATGCCAGACATGATGCATTGAGTCTTATTGCTTCTTCAATTGATGTAGTAATAGTCTCCTTTGAAAGATCTTCACCTAAAATACTAGTGCCTCCAGATACACGGAGCACTATCGGAATATTGGAATTTGAATCAACACATGTTCTTAAAACTCCTCTTGTGAGCATTAAAGAGTCTGCATATTTTAGCAGGGGTTTGATGGTCTTTTTTGGATCTTCTAATCTTTCAGTGGGACCCAGAAAATATCCATGGTCAACTGCCAGCATGACTGCTTTTCCGTCTTGTGGATTCATTATTCTTGATAAGCGATTTCCTATTCCCCAATCCATGTTAGATAAGCTGCCTATACAAGTTATTTATGTTTTCATCAATAAATTGCTATGATGTGACCACCAATACCTTCATAGCATCTAACGCCTCGTGCGCACATTTGAAAGCATCACTGGATTCTCTAATTTGAAAGCGGTGTGTCACGAGAGGTAAAAGATCGATTGATTTGTCAGACATTAATGATAACGCCTGGTTGGTTTCTATTTCTGAAGCACCATAGCTTGGAATGATTATCTGTTCATTAGAATATATGGAATTTAAATTTAGGTGAAACTTTGACCCAACAGATGGAACCCCAAAAAGCAATATCTTTCCGCCTCTTCTTGTTATTTTAAGCGAACTTTCAAATGCATTGATACTACCAGTAGCCAAAATTGTGACGTCAGCCCCTATATTTTCTGTGATTTCTTTAATTACAACATCCAGTTTCTCGTGATTCAAATCTACCGTAGCTACATCATACTTTTGAACAAATTTTAACCTGAATTGATTAATATCAGAAACCACTATGTTGTTTGCCCCCCACAATTTAGCCAATAACATATGCATCACACCAGTTGGTCCGGCTCCCAGAATTGCCACATTGTCTCCATGTTTTATTGAAATTTTACTCAATCCTCTAATACAACAAGCAAATGGCTCAATCAAAGCAGCTTCGTCATACGACATTGACTCGGGGAGTTTTAATACACCCCCATGTTCAATATTCCATTTCGGAACGATAAATTGCTCAGACAGGCCGCAAGGTTCAATATTGCTATTCTGATAATTGTTACACATTGTGTAGTTCCCTTGCAGACAATATCTACATGAATAGCAACTCACATGATGATGGACAAAAACTCTGTCTCCTTCTTGGAATTTTTTTACATTCTTACCAACTTTAATAACATCACCTGCAGGTTCATGTCCTACACGCAAAGATTTCATTCCGTAATTACCAAAGACCTTTTCTAAATCTGAACCACATATCCCGCATGAATGCATTCTTACTAATATTTCGTCATCATCAAACTTTGGTAGCTCGGATTCAGCCAAGGTTACCTTATTATCAACTACTTTTACTGTCAACATCTGAAATCCACCTTCATGACTAATGTAAAATAAAAATTTAATATAATTTACTCGATGAAAGGTTCATCTTAAGCACAGAATCGATAAGTTATTAATTCGGAGTATATCAATTTGGAGTACTTTGACATTCAAAAGACTTGGTGCGATAATTCTCTTGGTTAGTGATATGGATAAATCTATTAAATTTTATCGTGATGTTCTGGAACTTCCGGTAAAAAATACTACTCCTGAATGGGTAGAATTTTTTTCAAGTGGAACAGTGCTTGCTTTGCATCCGTCCAAAATTAAGGCAAGAACAAAAAACTCCGGAGTCTTAGTTGGTTTTATGGTTAGTAATCTGGAATCAGTAGCCAAGAAGTTAAAGGAAAAAAATGTAGAATTTTTCAAGGAACCCAAGGAGGAATCTTTTGGAAAGCATGCAATCATAGTCGATCCTGACGGTCATTTGATTTCAATAGCAGAAATAAGCTCAAAGATCTCTGAAGGATTCGATTTAATTGGCCTGATAGGTGCTGAATAATTCAGAATTAGAATTGCTGCACTATTATCAATATTCAAATTTTCTTTCCAAAATATCCCCATGTACCAAGAAATTATCAAAAAGATTTTCATTGGTCTTGGATGCAAACAGTACATAGATATTTTCATTCTTATGAAGAATTATTAATAATTGAACTTTAGTAGTTTGTTCCTCAAGCGTCAGATTGCCAGTCCCTTTTATTTTTAATATCTGATTTGTTGCCTGGTAAGTAATATTATCAGCGCTAGAAGTAACAAGATTTAAACTATAATCTTTGGTAATATTGTTCAAAGTATTATTTAATTGTATTACACTTGTAAAGTTTGAAAATTCATCGCCTCTAATTGCAAGATTCCATGAACCTTCAAGGTCGTAATAGTTTTTGAGTCCCTGATCTTTACCATTTTTCGCATCAATTATTGATGAATTTTCTAAAACATTAATAATCATTCTTGTAAGGGTGTCAACAGGATTACTGATTGAAACAAGGTCATCGATAGGTGTATTTGTATTGTTATTAGGACTCACGACTGAAATATTTGATTTGCTTTCTGACGTATTGCTTAATCCTAAAGACTTTGTAGTATTTCCAAGTTCAGCCAAACTAGTAACATTATTAAATATACCTTGATAGATAAGATTTGAATTTTGTGGGAAGAAGTTAACCGTAACTGATTCGTATCTATACAAAAAAAATACAACCGAAATTATCGATATGGCAATTATTGACAGTAGGAAGACATTTCTGAAATTTGGCATCTGATTAAATATCATGACTTATCAAGTTCTGCTACTTTAGTTAACAATTGAGCCTATTTGAATTGCGGTATCGTTACAGCGCCTTCTGACGCAGATCTTGCAAGTAGCATATATTTTGCCAGGACCCCTTCCTTGTATTTTGATTTTATCGGTCTCCACGATTTTCTTCGTCTATTAAATTCAGTTCGACTAATTTTCAAATCAATCGTTCCTTTGTCAAGGTCAATACTGATTTTATCTCCTTTCATTACTAAAGAAATTGGTCCACCTACCTTTGCTTCAGGAGAAATATGACCAATCATAAATCCTCTCGTTGCCCCAGAAAATCTTCCATCTGTAACCATAGCTACGTCTGTCCCGAGACCTTGTCCAACAAGTGCAGCAGTTACAGCCAACATTTCTCTCATTCCCGGCCCGCCCTTAGGACCTTCATATCTAATAACAATTACATCTCCTTTCTGTATTTTCTGCTTTGATATTGCATCAAAAGCGTCTTCTTCAGAATTGAACACTTTTGCGTATCCTTCAAATTTTGTCCTTTGTAGACCTGCAATTTTTATCACTGCACCTTCAGGGGCAAGCGAACCGTTTAGGATTTTGAGAGTGCCCTCGGGATGAAGTGGTTTTTCACAGGTATACACCACTGGTTCAGAATTAGATATGGATACATTTTCAAGATTTTGTTTCATTTTTTTGCCTGTGACAGTCAATGTATCAGCATTTAATAATCCTTTTTTTAGTAAACTTTTCAATATGATAGGAACCCCTCCAACTCTGTCTAAATCAACCATAACATACATACCACCAGGTCTTGTGTCAGCTAAATGAGGTGTTGTCTTCCTAATGCGCTCAAAATCTTTTAAATCGAGGCGTACCCCAATCTCTTTAGATATTGCAAGCAAATGAAGGATAGCATTGGTTGAACCTCCTATTGCGTTTGCAATTTTTATTGCGTTTTCAAATGCTTCAAAAGTAAGAATATCTTTTGGTCTTAGATTACTTTCTAATAGATGAAAAATTTGCCTTCCTGTTTCATAGCAGATTTTCTTTCTTTTTTCGCTTAATGCAGGAGGAGAAGCACTTCCTGGCAATGCAATACCTAGAGCTTCGCTAATACAAGCCATTGTATTTGCTGTATACATGCCTCCGCATGAACCAGCCGAGGGACATGCAACATTCTCCAAATTTTTTAGATCTTCTAATTTCATCTTACCTGCTTCGAACGAGCCAACTGCTTCATACACATCTTGTATGGTAACTTGTTTTCCGTTCCATGATCCAGGCAATATAGTTCCGCCATAGACAAATATTGATGGCAGATTCAGTCTTGCCATCGCCATAATTGTACCTGGTAAACTCTTATCACATCCTGAAATTCCAACAAGTGCGTCATACTTGTGAGCTCGCATCATTATCTCAATTGAATCTGCAATAATCTCACGACTAACAAGAGATGCCTTCATGCCTTCATGTCCCATTGCTATACCATCTGAAACTGAAACTGCGGTAAATTCTCTTGGAGTACAACCGGAATCCTTTACTCCAGCTTTCGAATGTTGCGCCAAATCTCCTAAATGGATATTACAAGGCGTCGCCTCATTGCATGTAGAAGAGACTCCCACCATAGGTTTGGATAAATCGTCGTCATTTAGGCCCATGGCTTTATACATGGCTCTGTGCGGAGCCCTTTCCGGACCGTTAACTACAGTTCTACTAATAAGTTCCATCAGTGATTTAAAGATTAAAACGTATTTTCGTTACTACTAAAGTAAACTAAAATACGCTAGTCCCCTCCATAATTATTAAAAAATCAAATCTGTATTTAAATTAATGGAAGATAATAGAAAAAAAGGAAAGGAAACTTGAAGTAATTATTGCGCTTCCTTTAAATCCTTTAAGTTCATTAACTGTTGCAGCGTATACAATGCGTCTAGGTTCTTAACAGCCTCCTTTGGGTCTGGCATTGCTTTGATTTTTGCAATAGCTTCCTTCACGTCTGGACTTTGTTCTATATCCTTCAAAGTTGGATTAGTTTCTTTCAAGACCACAATCCATCTATCGACGTCTACTCCCTGAGTCTGCATTGCTTGAGTCTGGTTCCCCTGAGTCTGATTCTCTTGAGCAGATGCCACACTAAAAGAGGGAGGCGCAAGGAGCGCTGCAGATAACAATACGCTGGCTAACACGGCTAGAATTCCTATTTTTTGATACATTAATATCAACTAGGACTTTAGACTATAAAAGTGAGCTCATTATTTACTTTTACCCTGTATTTCATCAATTCTTCAGTAAACACGCTTCTAAGTTAGCATATCCAATTACGTTATGCTCACAATTCAGAAGGAGCTACTTCTTTAATACACCCTAGACAAAGTCAGTTAATGTTTTTGCTTGCAAAAGTGCCTGTAAGCTTAATCTGGTACTTTGTCTATATTGTTGTTAATGCCAGACACACTGGGACCTATCTATACTCCAAATCCAGATGAAAGGAAGCATAAATGTGAACTCTGCGGTAAAGCATTTGATGCCGCCAATATACTTACCTACCACAAGTCTATCGAACATAGTTCAGAATAAAAAAGTTATTGCTTGTTTGATAATACTAAAAGATGGCATAAATTAAAAAAATAAGAGACTAATCTGATTTCTCTTCTTTTATTTCGACGTCCTCTTCAATGATATTGCCCTCTTTGTCTCTTTTGACTTCACGTTTTTCTTCTGTCTTTTCTTCGCTCATTGTCGTTCATAATTGATAGGACAATATAGTTTATAACGGCTTAGCTGACTCTACAGTGCAAAGATATATCCGCTACTCTAAAGGTCTGTATGTCACTCCTCTCCCTGCTTAGTGTTTTAGATTTTAAATTGAATAATGCCCATAAGGTTTATGGGTCGCACAGTTCCTTCATATAGAATTGCTTCAGAATTAAGGATATGGAAATGGAGACCCTTTAGGCATGCATTAGATAAGAATGATAGATGAAAAATATTTGGAAAATTATCTATTCATGATTTCGATGAGCACTTAAAATTTACTTATTGTTAGCAGTTTCCACGTTTATTGGTGGTATGTTTTCTTGTATAGTAACTAATGCTAGAAACTCCGGTGATGAGTCCCAAACGAAGGTCATTAGGCTCACGTTTGTTATATAGTTCTCATGACCTTTCAAGAATTTGTTAACATCATTTTCTAGGTTTTGGCTTTCACGATTTTTAAATATTTTTATCGATGTCATATCATATCATTAAAATGGATCTATTAATAGGTATATTCTAAATGTCTCAGTTATAATGTTGTTCGATCTATGGCTTCTAAACCGGTCTTAATACAACCGATACTTATGTCCATTATATTTGAACATTATAAGCAATTAAAAGAAATTGAATTGGACATGTACGAAATAAAAATATCAAAGAAATCGATGCTTCAACTTGTTAAATATTATTTCTTTATCTGACATTCCGATTAATAATAATCCCTTTTTGAGTAACTTGTGCATTACATGTTCTGTTATCTTGTCTTTCTCTAATATTATAATCATTTTGAAGTTTTGGTATTCCCTCTTGAAATTATAATAGTCAAAAAAGGCTATAGCCATTATAATGTGCTGTACATTTCAGAAATTTAAAAAATTCTAATAAAAATGCATTTAGACCCTCTAACTTTTTTTATTTTCTCTTATCCATCCCCGAAATTCATAACCAGTTAAAATTACACATAGTGCCGCAAATCCCATTATTAAAGCAACTAAAAGTTCGCTCGTAACACTACAACGATTTATTATTATTAAGACCTTGAGAAAAAATCTTATGGAAGAGAATCAAGGTAAAATATTTACAGAAAAAAATGAAGATCTCCTTTTTTCAATCCAATTCATTCTTTCTTTGTATAGAAAAAATGGAAGCATTCATTGCCTCTAGGTTTATCTATCTGGATCTCTAGAAGATTTCTATTTAATCATTATTGGACCAACAAGTTATAATATTAGGTGGTTAGAAAACCTGCCAGATGCCAACTGTGTCAGCATACAATGGAAATGCACGTTCTTGATAAAG
>DATCWH010000051.1:0-17127 GCA_036566445.1 Nitrososphaeraceae archaeon | reverse complement strand
GTTAATATCTTCAGAAATAATGGCTGTACCTTTACCTCTAACTCCTTTATATGGCAAATTGGTTTGGTCTATACAAAAGTAAATATTATTTTTCTTCTTGATATTTCTAAGTTTCTTAGAGTTTTTACCTGTCTGAAAATAGATTCTCTCGTTATCAAAATAATACCATACGGGATGTACATTAGGATCTGTTTTTTCATCTATTGTCCCTAACCTAGCGAATAACGTGGTATTTGAAAGAAAATCTCTAGTCTCCTCTTCAGTCATTGATGAGCCAAGACCTGGCTCGCTAGCATTAAGGATTTTCATCAAAAATTAATTAACAGTTATGTTTAATAATATTTTTGCACCCGTTTATTTCGACTTGTAAATTAGAGTTTTCTAATTTAATATTACCGTTGGTCCTCTCCCACAAGAGCACTTGGTATATTAAATCCTCTTGCTGCCAACTCTGACTATGAGTATAGAACAAGCATTACAAAAAGGAATTGAAGAATCTAAAAGATGACTTGATCGTGAAACTGATGAAAGTACTTACAAACGAGATCTTCAAAAAAGGATTGAATTAATAAAAAATAGATATCTCTGCTATGTATCTTAAAGCCAATATGACCGCAATGGATAATAGGATTCCTTTGGCACCTGTTGACAGTAAATGAGTGAGATAACGAAAAAAGGTGATGGACCTTTAACAGAAGAACATGCTCATACTTTAAGGAAACAGTTGAAAGGAAGACGATATTGTATGATGAGTTAGGCATTTCTATATTATGTGCATTAAAGGAATTAGAATTTCTGATCTTGTGATTAATGCCTAATAATTCCCGTCTCGAGCAAACTGTTAAGGTCCAAATAATTAAATTATATTATTAAGTAATATAATAAACACTCGGTCCATTAAGAGAAATAGTGAGATCTGACGAACCAATTTAGAGTTTCGATAGAAGATAACGTTACCTATTCCTAAATTCTGATGACCTTCTACTATTCAAAACTTTTATGACTTTCTACCAAAGATGTTTTATAGTTCGTAGTACAAGAAAATTATAACGCATAACACACAACTGGTGGGAAATTGGTTGTTTCTTGTTCATCCAATCAAAACTCATCCCATCAGTTATAGATTTGGTTAATATAAAAATATTTGTGTTCTTAGGAGGTTACTGTAACAATATTCGTATTCTTGGGAGGTAACACTAAGAAAATCTTAATTTATTCGTTGAGATAATAGTATTACTCTTCATACACTCACTGGATCCGATCTTCCGAATATGAGATTAATTGAGGTCTAAGAGGTTATACTATTAATTAAATTGTGTTGAGTTTAGACCATTATATAATTTGTTGACTAATAGGTAGTTTACAGATGACTAAGGAAAAGAAACTTTTCAACAAAACCGGTGACTCTGTCGAGATTAAAGAGGACGGCAAAGATGTGATTGTGACAGTTCAATATACGACCAAGGTGGAGCCAACGATGTCAGCGACGCAGGACAACTTTAATGATATCGTCTCCGTTTATGAAAGAACAGGCTTTACCGAAGAGCCAAGGCAATAGTTTGTTTTATACCAGTTTTTTTAACTTATAATTTGCTGAGGATAAGAAGTTAAGTGCAAAACTCATATCGCAAGTTGTTTGTTTTAACAATCCCGTAACTGCCTTGGAGCATTTTACTGAAAATAAAAAAGATTATGCTCTCATTATTTCTGACTTGAGAATGCCAAATCTGAATGGATTAGAACTACTAGAAAAGATCAAAATACTCAATTCAAATGTTAGAACGTACTAGTTAGCGCTTACGAAGTTAAAGAAGATGAAGTGTTTCAAATTATATGAAAGAAGGAATTATAGATTTATTCATCGAAAAACCTATTCCCATTGATTGGTTGCGGCAAAAGGTCAGGGAACAGGTTAAAGCATACGATCAAAGAATGAATAAATGAATGAATGAACCACCCGTAGGTCATCTGACTGTTGAGAGGTCTTATACACGGTTATACAAACACAATTACACGGGCTGGGTCGTAAACCTAGTGGGCCCGTATGATGGTGTTAACGTTGGCCCACCAGCGTTGCTCGTAGTACTTACAAAAATAACAAAATACAATTATAAATGTGGAAATTTTTACCTTTTCCGTTTGTTATTTATTATCTGTAGGACATAATTATTAATGCAACTGATGGGTTCGTTGGTCTTCTTACTTGTCGCCAATGTATAGATCACCTTTCCCATCGGTTGGCAAGCAGGTATACGTCTGGTGGGCCTTTTCAGAATTGGCCCATCAGTTTTTAATAATCTAAAGTACTATCAATTATCGTAATAATATTTCCTTTTCTTAACTCTTGTTTAATATTCTTATCTTTTTCCTGTCCTATTCTATCTTTTAATTTCTGCATTTGTTTTTGAAATGGAGTTTTCTTTACTTTGTTCCCTAATCCTATGAGATTTTCCTTGATCAAATGGGTTACTTGAAGTTTCCACAAAGTCTTTATCATTGATTTCTCTTTGCTTCCTAAATGCCTACACTAGGGCGTTTTTAATTAGAAAATCTAATATTATACAGATTAGATAAACAATTACTATTGGTAAATAAAGATGTAGAAGTGATATTTTCACTATACGAGATATATGATCGAAACAGAGATTCTATTCTTTGGTTCCTTGAAGATTTCAATGCAAAAAGCTATAAAGAATATAGACAAAAATATCATGGCACATCTAAAGAGAGATGCCATTTTATTCGGGTTTGTGGTTTTTATGAGCTTTCAGGCACTTTAGTAAAAAGACGACTGATTGATTCTAATCTGTACTTCGATGTCTTTAATCCTAATCCCTTCTGGCAGAAGGCAAAACCAATAATAGAAGGTATGAGAGAAGCAAGACCATTTATTTACGAAAATTTTGAGCTTTTAAATAAAATGAAACTGAAGTGGGCTCAGAAAAGAACAAAATAAAAACACTCCCAATCGTTTTAGAATTCAATCTTTCCTATTTTACCATTCCGATAATCCTCTAAAGTTTTATCGATCTCTTCCTTAGTATTCATAACAAATGGTCCGTACTGTACTATTGGTTCATTCAGAGGCATCCCTGCAACAAGCAATACATCCAATGGAGACTTTGCATTCTCAGATTCACTAATAGAAATATGTTCACCGTCATTTTTGAACACAATCAAGTTCCTTTCTCCCGCCGTTGTATTGTATTTTCCAAAAAGACCTTTACCACTAATAACATACGCAAATGCATTATAATTTTCAGGAACGGATTGAACAACTTCTGCACCTGGTTGCAGGGTAAAGTGCAAATACAAAATAGGAGTTAAAGTGTTGATTACAGCCTTGGTATCAAGGTAATTTCCTGCAATAACTTTAATTGATACTTTACCATCAGGCGTTCTGACTATAGGAATTTTTGGGGAAGGAACATCTTGGTAATCTGGTTTAATCCACTTATCAGTTTTGCGAAGATTTATCCACAGTTGAAATCCATGCAACCTTCCTCCATTTTTAGCAAACTCTTTTTCTGGCATTTCCGAATGAACTAAACCAGATCCTGCTGTCATCCATTGAACATCACCAGGTCCAAGCCTACCAGAATTTCCCTGAGAATCTTTGTGTTCGAATCTTCCTTCAAGCATGTATGTAACAGTCACAAAGCCTCTATGAGGATGGTCTGGAAATCCTCTCCGCTCTTCCGGTAACAAATCTAACGGGCCCATCTCATCTAAAAGTAAGAAAGGATCTAGATTTCGAATAGATCGTGAAGGGAAGGATCTATGAACAATAAAGCCATCACCTTCTGGAGTTTCATCACTTTTTTCCACAAGTCTTATTGATCGGTACTTGTTTTCATTGGATTTATCAATAATATCGCGATCGCGCTCTTTCCCGATTTTTTCCATATTTTATATTCAATAATATCATATTTAAGTAAAGTAATAATTTCCGACATAGTTAGTTAATAACAATGCATTTTTTTTGATACAGTTTCAAGTAAACTTTGCACAATGATATTTGGAAATAATATGTAATTCTGCTATTCAAATGAGAATATCAGATTATGAGGAAATTTGATTCCGAATTCAATCTAGTACTATAGCTATTACGACGGGATTGGTATGCCTAATCTTATTAAATATTCTAATCAGGGTTGCTACAAACCCATATTTCTTGTCTATCATTGAATATACAATTGTTGATTCTGCCGAACCTGCGAAGTTTACATTCCCGTCAGACCAATTTTCCTTTACATTTCCACGAATATCACAAGGGGCAATCCTCACATGTGGATTGTTTCTAATTCGCTTAACCTTGCCAGATTTGGCATCAGTTCTAAAATATATCAAACCTTGGTAAACTGCGAACCAGATGGGAGTTCTAACTCCAGTGCCATTTTTCCTAAAAGTTTCAATGTTAATATACTTGAATTTCGATAATCGGGAGAGTTTATCTTCAGACATGTATATAGCTTTCAATATAGAAAGGACTTATTAGTGAATCTTTTTGTAATTCAATTCTATCTCAGTACCACTTCATGAAACAGTGGAATGCGCTATTATCAAAAATGTTCCGGATTTCGCACACTATCAACTCTCAACTCTCCAATTACAATCATAGATGAAAGCTATATATTGATTTCATCATTGGCGTCCACACTAACTTTTAGTTAACAAGACTCTACATCTCTTATTTATCGAACATTTAACCTAAACGCTCCAATGCTTTTTTTAGATCTTCTAATACCATTACGGGATGAAATTCAACCTTTGCTCCCAAGTCCTGAAATAATGGTTCAGCTAAACTTGGCATCATGTCAGCACTATCCATGTTAACAATGAATGCGAATGTTCTATCTCCCCCCGCTTCAAAAAAATAAGCAGCCTCAGCGTTTACCTTCTTCATATAATCTTCAAGATTTTGCAAAAATTTTGGATTCTTGACCATCTTATTACCTGTCTCAGTTGAAATTTGGGCCCTTACTAGAAATCTCATAAGCCCAAATACCCTGCAAAGTATAAAAGTTTTTCAAATGGTTCGCAACTTGTTTGAGTTTCAAATATGAAAAAATATACAAAATAATTCAATTTTGCTTACAAGTAAAGTAGCAGACTCTGATTTAATTTTCAGATATTAGACATTTGTATGTTCCAATAATGATATCAGAAGAACAGTCAGAAGTGAGGTAACGAGCTGATCTCAATTAAACTCTAGACTAATAACAATCGTAGCAATTAAAATTTCATGTATTATTTATGACAGATCATCTTCGAGTAATTACATCGTCAACGCTATATCAAAAATCCGGAGGATACGTCTATGAGTACTTCTATTAGGCAATAATGGGGTCATATGGTGCAGCAACTACGTAGATAAAGGCTAAAACTGAGACCTTCACAAGGTTTATGATTTTTAATTTTCTAACTATTTGATCAAATATCGTAAGTTCAATATATGCAATTTTTACATTATATTTCATATTTGCTAGACGATCTAGTCAAGGATAGGGTTGATAATAAAAAACAACGCCAAGAAGGATTAACTCATACAGTGGATAAACTCCAATCTTTTGATAACGAGACCTTTAAAATCTTGTCCTCTTTTATAGATGAAATTAAAATACATAATACCTACCCACTATTAATTTCAGACAGTCTTCTCCAGAAAAGAATCTCATATTACCATGATTTTGATATTAAGGTATCAACGGGAAGTACACTTACAGAATATGCAATATCAGGGAATTATTTTGACAAATTCATAAAAGAATCTGGTAGGATTGGATTTGATATAATAGAAATTGGTGAAAATAGCATTGATCTAGATATTGATAGAAAGAAGAAAATATCCGATACAATACTTTCCAATGATTTAGAATTTAGATGGAAAATAGGAAAAAAAGATCCTCGCCATCAGCTTGGAATCGATAATACGCTATTGAAGGTTGATGACGCCTTAAACGTTGGCGCCAAAAAAGTGATGCTCGAGGCCAATGAGGGGATCAGTGTCGGAATATATGATCAAAATGGTTCAGTTATATGGAATTATGTAGCCGCTCTTACAAACAAATACCCACCTAATACTTTCATCTTTGAAGCTCCGTTGGCATCTGAACAGTCGGCGTTAATAGCCGAATTTGGTCAACGTGTAAATCTTGCGGAGGTTAGTATCGATAATATAGCATCTGTAGAATCCCAGCGTCGCGGATTTCTGTCCAAATCATCTTTTGGAATGTCTTTCACACAAAAAGAGATAGGCGGAAGTCCTGCCTCCAAGTTTATTTATTATCTTATAAAAACAAAACATCCCGTCGAACAAGGGGATTTAATTAATCTGACTCATCTGCCTAGAAGAACAATCCAGAGCGCTATAGAAGATCTGAAGAAGCATGGATTTATAATAGAACGAAATAGCTTTGATGATAATAGAAGAAAGGTGTACTTTCCCGTCAAGTCAGAATGGCTGTGAGCTCAACTAACATTTTCAATTACAACCGCACATAAAACGGACTTTTCCAGCTTAAGATAGACATTTGCCGATTTATGGCAAAATAAATGAATATTTTACTCCTTCTGAATCATAAATCTGATTTTTTCATTGGTTGAATTAGAAGCAGTTTACGCATATATTATCAGATTAATGCATATTTGAAAGGACTCAAATATACTCAAACATACCACATAAAAATGAAGTTTATGAAAAAAAGTCTATTTGTTTTCATTGTAAGTTTACTAATTACAATAGGAATTGCCGTACAACCATCTATTTCAAACCACGTGTATTCACAAGAGAAAAAAGTGCTGAAAATAGGATACTTTCCTAACGTTAATCACGCACAAGCAGTAATCGGGATAGGAAATGGAGATTTTCAGAAAGCGCTTGGCAATAATACTGAAATAAAGTCTTTTGTTTTTAATGCGGGACCATCAGCCATTGAAGCTCTTCTTGCAAAACAGATAGATGTAGCCTATATTGGTCCAAATCCGGCAATAAACGGCTATGTTGTCTCTGACGGAAAAATGGTGAAAATAATTGCTGGTGTATCTAGCGGCGGTGCAGTATTTGTTGTAAGAAACGACTCGGGTATTAATTCAGTGAAAGATCTTGCTGGAAAGAAGTTCGCCTCTCCTCAGCTTGGAAATACCCAAGACGTTGCACTGAGAAAATATCTACTTGATAATGGATACAAGACAAAGGATAAAGGCGGAAATGTTGAGATACTTCCCGCTAAGAATGCAGACATTTTGACATTATTATTGAAAAAAGAGATCGATGGGGCTTGGGTTCCTGAACCCTGGGGTGAAAAACTGATAAAGGAAGCCAATAGCAGGCTCTTTTTGGATGAACGCGCATTATGGCCAGACAAGAAATTTGTCACTGCAAACATAATTGTTAATCCCGAATATCTTCAACAAAATCCTGAAGTGATAAGAAAACTGCTAGAGGCGCATGTTAATGAGACACAATGGATAAATTCCCATAAAGAAGAGGCATTAAAGACTTTCAATTCGCAATTGAAAAGTCTGACAGGACAGACAATCCCAGAAGAACAGCTCTCCGAGGCCTTCTCTAGATTAGAATTAACCTATGACCCTATAAAACAATCATTGTTCGAGTCTGCCAGTGATGCCTTTAATGTAGGATTTCTCGGAAAAACCAAGCCAGACCTGTCTGGTATATATGATCTTACAATTCTCAATGAAGTCTTAAAAAAGAAAGGATTGGAGGAAATTGACGGCATTAATGTCGGGGCAAAAATAACAGACAACACAAATAAATCGGGTCCAGTCAACGTTACCAGTAATCCTATTCAGTAAAGGCCTTTTGAAATCTAGATCTAGATTCAGATCCGCATCTTAGTCCAGGAACATATATTGCAAAAGTCAATACTAACAAAAAGTAATGGATGTAAATTTATTTTGGTTCTAGGGATACAGCACAGGAGTTGGGACCGGCCTCCAAATCGGGTATTTGCATGTCGTCAAATGACAGCATTCTCTTGTTTATATCTATAATTGTTTTATAGTTGATTGGTCTTGATGGCAAAGTGTCTGTAACGAAATGAACAAATTCATCCTCGGTCATCGAGAGAAGTTTTATTTTTTTCTTTAGTGAACCTATTGTGTCAGCTATTGGTACAGCATGCTTTAGGATAGTTGAACTTACATTAAAGTGCGCAGGGAGAACTACAGTATTCTCTGGTAATTGAACTATTTTTTGATGATAGGTTTCATACAGCAGTCCAGCATATTTTTTTTCTTCTTCCCTTAAGTCAGGTCTTCCTACACTATCAACAAACAAGGTATCTCCAGTGAATAAATAGGAATATTGAGGACTCGCATCGGTATCATTTGAATAGTTTATTAAATAAGAAATGCTACCATTTGTATGTCCGGGAGTATGAATAGCTCTTAGCGAAATTTTCTTGGATATATCTATTTGTTCTCCGTCTTTTATGTAATTGATATTAATTTCTGTATTTTGGCTATTGTATTCTTCTAGAGAGCTGAAATATGCCAGGACTTCAGTTCTTGTTTCTGAAGATATAGTTTTAGTTAATTTTGCTACCCCAGAAACATGATCAGCATGTTGATGGGTGTCAATTACCTTTACTATTTTCAATCCATTTTCCTCGGCAACATTAAGAAAAGCCTCATAAATCTCGCGACTTGGATCCATAACTACTGCTGTACTATCCTCTTTTGAAGATACAATATATCCCATACATCCTTTAGATATCCTTCTTATCTGCCATATTCTAAAGGGAGCTTCCTTAGGAACTGTAACTTCCGCAACATCATAGACTTTATTCCAACCGGCCATTCCTCCCCTAACACTTTTTACATTATATCCCAATTGGTTAAGCATCCTTGCCGCCATCATTGACCTATTTCCATGCGCGCAAACAGTAACAATTTCTTTGTCTTTTGGAATCTCTTTTAACAGACTAGGATCATTCAAAAATAAACGATCAACGGGGATCAACTTAGGATTTTCATGATTATCGTAGGATAATTTCCAAGTTTCATATTCTTGAGGGGTTCGAACATCCAGAATATAAATATCCTCATGGTTATCTATTTTCTTTTTTAATTCAGTAGGTTCAAGTTCTATTTCCTGACTTTTTCCTGTACTTTGGCCATTCATATGACACTATAGAAATCTAATCACTACTTAAATAGGTATTTATCCTAACAGATTAGGTCAGGATTAGCACAAAGTGGGGTTGATCTTTTCTGCTCTGGGAAAACTTGGCGAAGAGAAGATTTACGTTCCTATAGATGGGAAAACACTACCTATCATAATAAATACTACAACTCCAAGTATACGGTTATTTATCTATTGGTAAGTGAATCTCTCTTGTTGGTCTCACTCGAGACGTGAACAAATAAACCAGAAAATTCAGGAATTTAAGTAAGTCCACACAAGACGCTATCAATGCTAAGACTGATCTGAGATCTGAGTGAGATAAGATCCCTGTCTGGTAACAGCTTGGATCTCTTCTCATGCTCTGTGTTTCCAACTGGTAAATTAGAGAGTGAAGAGATTAGAAATTGGCCTAATAAGATGAAGGAAGTAAAGCAAGGATAATTATATCTAAAGGAGCTATAACTACGATATGCGAAGAATAATAAAAGCAGCAGGCGCGCCAGGGGAATTTAAATGTCGAACCTGTGAAATGTTATGGTCAAGCTTTATGGAGAATAATATTCCGTGCATAGATAAAACAATAAGGTATGGATCACACAATTTTGACTTTAGTAAACCTATTGTGCGCGAAAAATCTCAAACAGATCTGTTTTAATTGTTTTAATAGTATCAGCTGTAAATTACAGTTGTAATGAACTCCACGTATGATATGTGTAGTTGTGGGCAGAGGAAAAACGATCATTTTACGTTCAGTCGTCAGAATTATGCTTCAAAATGTAAAAGATGCAGATGTGAACGATTTGGTGGGTTTGGAGTTTAATTAAAATGGAAAAACCAAAACCAACAATAACGTCAATTGTTATTCCAGACGATAAATTAGAATTTCTAAAGAAAAAATTAGATGATCCGGACTTGGCACAATCTGTCAAAAGAGACTTTATCAAGGAAATAATGGGTGGTGAATGTGCCATGTGTCAAGGATTGCCTACAAAGATAGCAAGTTATGATATGAATGGAATAACATTAATCGAAAGATATTGCGATAAATGCTTTGAAAAAGTCTAATTTCTAGAGATCTTATATTCCCATTGCACTTATGAAAAATATCATGTAACGGGATACATGTGATAACTTCATTATTGGTTGGTGCGAAGCCCTAGTCGAGTAAGCGCATCACCCAATTTTTATTTAGTTTTTTAATATTTTGATTCTATTAATCAATCTTTGCAGATCGTTTTGCATAAAGTAAAAGAAAAATAATTTTTTCATTTCTTATATGTTCAGCTGAGCAGTAAAAATATAAATTGGTATTTTTAACATTATCAGTTCATAGTTCATGATAATACTTTACGCTGTAAAAGGATTCGTTAAGTGCGCATTTCAATCAGAATAATTCATAATTTTTTTGTGTTGGCTATACCTCCTAGAAAATTCTTTTTCTATCTCTTCGTTTTTAATAACTTCACCTCTACGCCCCGGCGTCTTCATAGCTTGCTGATTAACCATTTTTCTTTCATCCTCTAATTCGTTATATCCCATGTGAATGTCATAGATTCTTTGTTTCATGCTCCTTAGGTAATTGCTGTATCTTTCTCTAAAATCAGATTCCACATCTGAACAAATGTTAGCAACCATTTCTGTATTTGTCCACTGCATGATCTATTCTCTCACACTTATAAGAATGCATTGTTCTGCTTTGAGCATAACTACCAGACGGTAACTTATTTACTGTATTTTTAATTAACGATTGATGGGGCGGGCAGCATATGATTTTGATAAATAATGTAACTAGTGAATGCACATTCCTAAATGAATAGTAAATTTTTAATCATAAATTGGAATAAATCATGCGATTATACCATGATCTTTGCCCTTTTATATTCAGCAGAAAACGAGCAAAATTTAATTGCCGGATTTGACACCTGAATAAATTTTATCTCAGTTGGTTAGACACGGTGATCGCCTGAGTATTGATGCTTACCGAAAAGAACTGTTAGGCCTCTTGATCCTGCACTCTTTGTTTGTAAATGCACTACATTTGTCACTGTGGCGCCACTGACCATTATTAAAATATTCCAAGTGTCTAGAATTATCTCTATGTGTAACGATGCGTTCATGACCATTCTTGGCAGCTGTTGACTTTGCCATCACTTCGACTCCTCTTCTCATAATAATCAAATATTATTCGTAGACTATTCCATAAAAATGTTAGCCACAATAGTGACTCAATTCCCAGTTTAATAATAACAGTATTTGCTAGCTCCGGACGAATACTAAAAACAGTGAAATCCTATATAAATTGATATTTATGAGAGAAATAGTATTAAATTAAGTATCAAATATGTTATTAATTGCATATATTTCAACATAATGGTTACCAAAGTGAAACTTGATATTTACAAAAGTCTTAGTTGATAACAATGATATATTATTATATCCATGTCTTGGAATTGCATAAATGGAAAACTTATGTCAAATATGTAATAAAAATATAATTGAGGTATATCAACTAGATTTAGAAGTATGTTTCGACTGTTGGATGAATGAAACTAATCCTAAAATATCTTAA
This sequence comes from Nitrososphaeraceae archaeon, assembly GCA_036566445.1. Lineage (GTDB taxonomy): Archaea > Thermoproteota > Nitrososphaeria > Nitrososphaerales > Nitrososphaeraceae > TA-21. Next base: position 5,407 of record DATCWH010000051.1, on the reverse strand, counting down.
ATGCGTTACTATATAAATAAACAAAGTATTTTATTATATTCATAATCCATAAACATATAATCTAAACAAGTGGTGGAAATGAGTTTTGATTTTGAACGATTGAACAAGGAACAATAATAGTGACTTCATAATTAAATATGGATTCAATTTCGTTATAGGCTCCAGTAAGATTTCCCTATCTCTGTCATTGAAATTTAATTCCTAGTTACAGTTAGTGCGAAATAAACTTTAACGATTATATAATTTGAAGTTCCATAGTCATCTTTATCATGGGAAATGGATTTTGTTTTAATCAATTTGTCTATTAATCTAGAAAGTAAAATTTAATCATTGAGTCATTCGGATGCGAGTGTCGCATTTCACTTTTAAAAATCAATGGATTCTTCTAATCCAGTTCTGAATTTATCACAATTGATATTACTAATTGGTTATATAATACTTGTAATGTATATGAGTAGTGGCAAAAACAATGTTACACATCATCCTTGGAACTCTGGTGTTTGTAATCAAAGATACGTCCATAGGCTAGTCCTGGCTCGGGTGGAGTTTCGTTGGTTTCTGCTTTCGGTTTTTCATTATTTTTGATGATGATATCATACTTCATATCTATAATTCGCAAAAAGTTCCAACGGAAAAAGAAATAGCAGCAAGGTAGTTATTTAGGAATATAAACATAGTATGATTAACATTCTAATCTAACATCATCTTGCGAGATACTAGCTCATTTATAATGGTAACGTCTTCTACTTTGTGGAGTGATAGTTTTTTAAATAGGAAACATACTTGGAGAAACTTATTTTGAAAATCTAGTTCCGCATGATATATTTGTTAGAATTTGGCATTACTGACTAAGCCGATAAGAATATTTGAGTGGTATGGAATAATGATATGGCAGGAGAGGGCGATCACTGAAAGTATTATTGATTGCGGGTGGTAGTGGCAGCAGAGCGAAGCCTTTTTCTCAATACACACCAAAACCAATGATTTCTCTGGATGGACGACCGGTCATAGATCATATAGTAAGGTATCTTGCGAGGTTTCCGGAGGTAGAAGATTTCGTTATTGTATGTGAATTCGATGACCATGGAAAACAGATTATTAATTATTTTGAGGGTAAGGAAAGGATCGTAGGTAAGAAAATTGTATTTGTAGAAGACAAAAAAAATGGGACTGGAGGTGCAATATTGAATGCCGAAACAGAGATTGGAAAGGACGAGTCCTTTCTTGTATGGTTTGCTGATAATATGTGTGCACTGGATATGAGTAGCTTTGTCAAACGATACAAATTTTTATATGAAAGTCAAAAAAATCGCGGAAAAAACATGCTCGGAATGGTTGTGACAAGGGATTACCGGAGAGAAGAAACTGGTAGGATTGTATGCGATCCGAATGAAACCGACAGAATTGTGGAATTTACTGAAAAACCATTTGCAAAATTAGATCTGCCTGAGACTCTTGGGATATATATTTTTAGTAATGCTTTGTTCCGATTCATACACAAGCAAAGAGATAGTTCAGTAATTGGTAACAGCCTAGATCTATCTTTTGATATCCTTGCCAAATTACCATCTCTTGGATTTGGCCTGTATTCTTATCCTATTTCCAAACAAATCGATTGGATTGACGTTGAATCTCCAGTTTACGCAGAAAGAAACAAAGAACTTGTAAAGAGGATCCTTGCCCAAATGGAGGTAATTAAATAACAACATAAAATCAATGCTTTTATGGTAATTTAAGAAGCTCACTTCCCACAGTGGGAGATTATTCTACTGCACTTAGTGGTAATGAAGACATTCTTACTGTCGTTAATGCTATAAATGATGCAAGAGAAAGCCTGGAAGAAGTTAGGCAAATAGTCATGGAATTACTCGGCGGATGTAACTGAACTATAGTAATTATTTCTTAAAATGTGTAGTTTGTGTCTGCCCATATTTCGTTTTATTATAAAGCCTTACCACATCTATTAATTGCCAAACCCAAAAACCACCGCCTAATATTAGACCAATTATCCAAGTGAAAGGAAATGGAAGTAGCCAGATTACAGCAAGCCATATGGCGATTCGGGCAATCAAAATAATTACTCCCCTTTTTTTATAACCTAGGTAGATATGCCCCACACCGGCAATTATGACCGCTAGGACAATTGTCAGTGCCAGACTTTTTGCCAACTTAAAAAACTAACTCCCATCTTGTTAATAGGACTTTGTAATAACTTAGAAGATATCTAGGCACTAATTTTAGGAAACATTGCATTGAAGAATAATAACATAAAATGTTATAAATAAGTATTCGAGTTCCATAATTATTGAATTTTTACAGGATAAAGACTTGGCAAAATTTCATTTCATTTGATCACTATCGTGACACATTAACAAGTTCACTATTGACAACAATGATATAATATATCTATATTCTCTGTTGCATGTAGGGAGAATTATGTCGAATTTGTAATAAAAATGAAATAAAACTATATCAATTCGATTTTGGCGTAGGGTACGAACGATGTGGAATTTACACTAGTCTGAAAGAGTTTCTATTAGGGTTATCATTCTATGATCAAGATAAGAGTTAAAGAAAATGAGAACAGGTGTTATTGTCGTTTCTATTCTAGCAGCAGGAACGTTATCTATCCTTTTTGGCGCAGAGAATAGTTATCTCAACGCACAGAATGTGACGAACCATAATACGGCAGGATGAAACATCATTGATGCGATTGGGGATAGAAGCGCAAATGATTTCTAGTACTGGTTCATCTATTGTATCCGACTGTACTGTACCCTGAAGTTTTAAGTACAGGTGCGACCTGTAATGTCACGATGTAACCATTATAATGTAATTCGTAGATGAGACCACCATAACCTGGAGTTAGGAGTATGCTTTCTGATGGTCTTAAGACCCAATTCACAAATGCAAAACCAATCCTCGACAAATATGGTTTCAAGGCTACTTTTGATGTCGTATGTAACTATGTCGGTAAGAGTGATGACTATATGAATTGGAAAGAGATAAAGACATCACACAAAGAAGGGCATGATATCGGATCCCACAGCATGACTCATGCATGCCTTACAGAACTACCGAAAGAATCTATTGAGTATGAGATATTCGCTTTTATGTTCAATATTTAAAGCAAAACTGTTCACATAATATAAAGTCTCTAAATTACAATCAAAGATGGTCAATAAGATTACATTAATATCATCAAGGTTGAAACTATTGTTGTAGTATTATTGTTTATATCGTTATTAGCAACATTACTGGTTTATTCTTCTCTTGCTCAGGTTACAGAATCTAGTTCCAGTTGTATAACATACGACTCTACAGAAAAGATAATCACAATTACTTGCAAACACGCAAATCTTACCGACGTTTATAACGCAGTAAAGGATCCAAATATACTACATAAGGAGACTGTTGCAAATGATGGTCGTGTATGGTTATTAAATGCAGGTATTGTAGTCGCTAAAGATGCTTTACTTTATATCAATTCTACAGACACTTCGTGGCTCAAGGTAGTAGCAGATGGAAAAACTGCGCATCTCATACATATATTTGGCAGTTTAAAAATTGATTCGGTGAAATTAACCTCATGGAATCCAAATACAAATAATTATGCAACAACTGAAGATTCTGATAGAAATGGTCGAGATGTCAAACTTGGTACTCCGAGACCTTATATTGTAGTCGAAAAGGAAGCAACAGGAACAACCGATATTACCAATTCAGAAATAGCGTACCTAGGTTATGAAGCAGGATATGGTGCAGGACGTACCGGACTCCGATACGTTGGAGGCGATGGTAGTATAATAAGAGGAAATAACATACATCATTTGTGGTTTGCGTTATACACAAGAGGAGTAGGAGGTATGGTCATTGAAAATAACGATATTCATCATAATGGGCATTATGGCCTTGATCCACATACGGGAACTCATGATATGATTATTCGAAATAATACGGTACATGATAATGGTTCAATTGGTATTATCTGTTCTCTGGATTGCTACAATATAACAATAGAAAATAACAAAGTCTATAATAACACGAAAATGGGTATGATGTTTAGCAGAAATATGCTTGATTCTGTCGCTAGAAATAATATTATCAGTTATGAAGATAGAGGCATAGTCATATCCGAGTCACATAACAACACGATTCATAATAATACAGTTTCAGATAGTGGCAGTGGAATAGACATAGATACGGAATCATCTCAGAATTCAATACATGAAAACATCATAGTAAATATACCATTTGTATTTGCATTAGGTGCAGGAGATGAAGCACTAGAACAGAATACGTTGTATTCGAATACAATAATCAAGTCCAGTGAACAGAGCATCAATATTGATCAACAAAAACCAGTCTCAACCACCGGATCTAACGTTACTGAGACAATGGAGGATTTTACGCTATGTCACTATATATATATACGCAGTTTATGTAAGTGATTAATGCTCTCTTTTTAATTCAGTTTAGTTCAGTTATTGTAAATACGCTATAAAGACTATACTTGATTAAAAGACAAAAATAAATTAATTGGTTTTAATGAAAATTCGTTTAGTAATTCAAATATGTCAATGCCCAAAATTATAGATATAGAGAATCTAAATATACCATTTTAAATTAGAATTTCTAAATCAATGAGAGTAGAGTATTTCAAAGCACGGAAAATGAAACAATTAAAAGTCGTGTTTGAAGAAGATCCAAATTACGATTATAAAGGTGTCAGTCCACAAACAATGGAGATTTTACCAACGAATTTCAGTACTGAACATAGGGCAATGCTTTCACACTTGTATTTAATGATAAATGAAGGATATATAGCAATATCTGGTGAATATGAAAAACTAATCATCAGTCTCAGAACTGCACAGGCCAAAGAATATTCACTTGATAAAGAACAAACTAGTTATGATGATTTGCTTGACGCTCTCCGACTTAGTTTGAAAGGTTATAATGTAAAATAAGACTCAATTTATTATTTTTTCTGTAATATATTTTACCTTAATCCTCTACCATAAGAATTTTTCTCAAGGTCTTAATAATAATAAATTGTTATAGTGTTACGAGCGAACTTTTAGTTGCTTTAGTAATGGGATTTGCGGCTCTAGTTGTAATTTTAACTGCTTATGAACTTCTGGAGATAAGAAAAGATAAAGAAGAAGGACGAAAACGTACAGTCTAGACAAAAGAACATAATTCCTACAATGACTTGTTAGACACATTAAGGTTATCATTGAAAGGTTATAATAAGACGAATACCTTAAATTACCAAATACTAAATAGTAGTATCAAAATTCTGAATTATTTTATATATCATTTTTCCCTCAATCCTTATTTAGTATCTCTACTAGAAGATATACTAGAACAGTTAATGAATCTAAAAGGAACACATGCAATAACT
>DATCWH010000061.1:0-29970 GCA_036566445.1 Nitrososphaeraceae archaeon | reverse complement strand
CAATGTTGGGATTAGAAGTAAAGTATGGTATTCCAGAATCACTTTCTTTGTCCTTGACAGGTATTATCGCGTATCTGTTTAATTCATCAAATGAAACTTTGTTGATATGAGAAAAAGCTAATAAAAAATTTCCACTATTACTCATCAAACTTGATGAAAAAATGAGAAATATTGTTGAAAAACCGATTATATATCCTATATTTCTAAGTCTATTAATCAACAAATTACTAACGACCTTGAGTTATCCTGAGATAATAAATCTTTTTTGATGTTGGGTTCTATTAAAAAATACAGTAAGAAAGATACTTTTCTTTTAGCTGCAGGCTGTATCTTACTTAATCACCCAATTCACATTTGTCCGTAAAGCGTCCTTTACTATTGGTAGTCTCTTGGGTGTTGAAAATAAGTAAAAATCATTACATTACTGAGTATCAAATATTTTTACATGGCGTCAAACATGACTCTAGTCTAATGAGTTTAGATGTTATCTTACGTAGTAAAAATATGTTCATCCATTGTTATCTTCTGAATTATCATCGTATTCTGGAAGAAAACTTCCAGATTCTGGTTCAAATTTTCCTTCATTTTTTACCTCTCCCAATAGATCAAATGGACTCTTTTTACCAGAATGTAAGTCTTTTAAGGAACCTTCGTATTTTGCTACATCTTTTTCAAGTTGCAACAGTGCAAATACATCTTCATTTTTAGCTGGTACCTCGCCGTTAGTTGAATTGTTTTCCGTCGCTCCTTTAACAAGATTAGTTTGCGTTAGAGTAGCAGAAATTGATACCATAAATATTAAAACTAATATCTGCACTGGGATTACCATATATAATGTATATTCTACATCTAAGTTATATAATATTTTGCTTCATTAATGTCCTTGTTGTATTAATCTAAGGAGTAGATAGGAATATGCATTTTAAATACAAATCCAAATTTTGTCAAAACTTATTTCCAAATAATGAAACGGTTGATAATTCAAAAAAATATGATGACAAGTTCAAATACAGTTTTATGAGACATCACAGTTTTAATCATCATAAATTGACTACTTACTAGTCCAATCTGTTAACAATATATATCAATTCGTGAGACGTTGATTTGAGCGTATTCAAAGAGCGGCTCTATCTATGAGATATCAAATCATGACATTTCTTAATTTATAATCCATTCTATATTTCAGTCCAGTCTCACTGAATATTGATCAAAAAAATTCCCACATACTCAAATAAGTTAGTGCAGCTTTTCCATTCCCTATGCTGAATAAACTTGCCAAATCTTGGATAAAGAAGCTCAATCTTGACGAACATCCAGAAGGCGGATACTTTGTCAATACATACAAATCTCATAAGATTATTGATTTGTCAGAATATAATGGAAGTAGGTCTTTATGCACTGTCATCTATTATTTGTTAATAGGAAACCAATTTTCATCATTTCATATAATGAAATCAGATGAGATTTGGCACTTCTATTCTGGTAGTAGTTTGACACTCCACATCATAGATTCAAAAGGAAGACTAAACGATCTCGTACTGGGACCAAATTTTAATGAAGGAGAGAGGTTTCAGGTGGTCGTAAAGTCAGGTTGTTGGTTTGCAGCGTCTATAAATGACAAGAAATCGTACTCATTGGTAGGGTGCACGGTCTCACCTGGATTTGAGTATAAAGATTGGAAAATAGGTATCAGAAAAAGATTGATAGAAATGTATCCCCAACACAAGATGATTATAGAAAAATATACTAGGCCTGTCTGAGCTTAACTTATCTCTAAAATAATGGCGTGAGTATGAGAACCAAGATCTCCTGATCTATCAAGGGTATGCAGATTTTTTTATTTTATCCAAATTCCCAATGTTAGTATTGTTACTGTACCAGCAGGTACACTATTTATTGAGGGCAACAGTAGGGTTCGATAATACAAACACTTGGATACGCTTATTAGCGGTATCTGCTACCTGTACGTAACCATCTGGATCTACATCAAGCCCTTCTGATTTGGAAAATTGCCCATCATCATTTCCATCGGATCCCCAACTTGCAATGAAAGTACCATTACTTGTAAATTTTTGTATCCTACCTGTATCGTCAATTACGTACACATTGTCCGAAGAATCTACAGCTATTCCAGTGGGATTCTCAAATTCACCTTCTGTATCTCCTCTAGAACCCCATGCTAAAATGAAGTTCCCATCTTTGGTAAATTTTTGATGACTTTCAATCCGGGATAATGTTCATTGAAATATTCGTGATTTGAAAATAACTCATTTAGAAAAGGTTGTTCGAATTTTGAATAGAATCTCAACAAGTCTGAAGTTGTATTCAAAATTAGTTTTAATTAATTACCAAATTTCTAATGATTTCTGAATGTCGCATTAGCTTATTTTGTTACATGATGACTTGATTGTAAATGTTAGTTTAGCCTACTGGCCGTTTCATTTGTTCGTCGATGCCAGAAAATCGTAAACAATCTTCTCATTTTGATTCTCCTCAGTCTGAATATTTTCATTTTCATTGTCAGTATCGAGAATAGGTTTATCATCGGTAGTGGCATTGAGAATAGGTTTATCATCGGTAGTGGGATTGAGAACAGGTTTATCATCTGTAGTGGGATTGAGAACAGGTTTATCATCTGTAGTGGGATTGAGAACAGGTTTATCATTTACTTCAGCACTGCAACCATCACTAGAAAGAATGTTTGTACATCCCTGGAAATTGTTTTGAGATTCTAAATTTTTATTGTTTTGAGATTCTAAATTTTTATTCAAGTCTTTATTATTGACCTTTATTATTTTATCTTCATAATTACTAATAGGTGGTTCTAGTAGATTTTGTGGTTTATCCATTTTAAAAGATACTGTTTTGTTAATCTTGGGATACCCCTCAGATGATACATCCAAAGCTACCTTATAGCTATTCCCACCACTTGTATTTGGAGTATCCCATGAATAAGATATTACTCCGCTATCATTGACGCTTGCTGAAAAGTTCTTTTGTCCAATTTTAGCCATAACATTTGCACCAGATACTATTTCTTTAGTATTGGCGTCCATAACCTTTACGTCAATAGTTTGCTTGTCACCAGGGACAACAAGATCTTTTAATAGGTTTGCTTCAACTAACAATTGTTTTTGAACGTCGAAACTTCCTGTTATTGAAGCAGGTTCATAACCATTAGCAGATGCTGAGACCAGTATATCAGATTTACCAGACAGAGTATCAGAGGTTATATCCCAGGAATGAGAATATGCACCAGATGTGTCCGAAGTTCCGTTGTATTCATTCTGTCCAATTTTAGCCATAACATTTGCACCAGATACTATTTCTTTAGTATTGGCGTCCATAACCTTTACCTCAATAGTTTGCTTGTCGCCAGGAACAACAAGATCTTTTAATAGGCTTGCTTCAACTAACAATTGTTTTTGAACGTCGAAACTTCCTGTTATTGAAGCAGGTTCATAACCATTAGCAGATGCTGAGACCAGTACATCGTGTTTACCAGACAGAGTATCAGAATTTAGATTCCAAGAATACTCACCAGATTCATCTGACGTTCCATTATATTCGTCCAGCAAGACCGAACCTTGCACGACTTTAATAGCCAATTCGGCTTCTGCAACTCCTTGTAAGGTCTTTGGATCTGAAATTTTTACCATAAACTTTTGAGGTTCTCCTGGAAATACCTGATCTTTGGGTAACACTAAATGGGCAGAAAGTTTTGTAGGAGCTATCGTTGTTTCATTACTAGCTATGCCGGTAATATTTGCTGATGGATTTGTGGATAGCGGTTTCAGCTGTGGGAGAATTCCTTGAGGATCATCATATACTAAGGTTGAGGTTGGGTTGGCATCTTTTGTGATTACTCCTGTTACATTAACACTATTCCATTTTGTAGTTACTTTGGAATTTTCTACACATTCAAGTTTTGATGTCAGATCATTTAATCCATTTTCGATTGTGTGATATGAGGGAGAGTACGTGAATGCCCAAGATGAATAATCCTCGTTTCCGTATGGTCCTGCTGCTTTAGCTTTTTGGAAAGGTTTTTCATTATTCCAATCTACCGATACGCTACAATTTGATTTTTCATTATCTGTAGAAACACCAAAAATAGTAAGATTCCCAACAGGAATTTCCTTTCCACTTTTTGGTGACAATATTTTTACTCCCATTGAGGGATCGACAGATTCGTCTGACTTACTTGATTTATCATTATCATTTGCCTGTACCTCTTTTTCTGATTTAACTTCAGATCCATCAGATGTTACTACCGTTACTACTACATCTTCTGAATTATCTGATTTATCATTATCAGTTGCCTTTACCTCTTTTTCTGATTTAACTTGAGTTATTGGTTGCTGGGCAGATTCATCAGATTCGTCTGACTTACTTGATTTATCATTATCATTTGCCTTTACCTCTTTTTCTGATTTAATTTGATCTATTGATTGCGTGGTAGATTCATCATATTGTGGCAAAATATTATTTTTAATTGGGGTAAAGACGAAGTTTTTGAATTCATTTAAGAAATTAAGCTTAGATCCTTCATACCCGTACGTGTTAAGATTAAAAATGGGGAATAGGAAAACAATTGATGCAAGTAGTATTATTATTAAATAATAATTCACAAAATCTTATCTAATTTAATTTTTATAAGTATTGTCAGCATATCCTCACTTAGAAACAATACTATAATTTTTCTCTAATTGAGTACTTTTCAATTCACTTATAAAATCACAAAGTGGAAGAATCAATTAATCTTATAAAACATTGTTAAGTAAATTAAATCGAATTTTACTCTATTAAGAAGTCACTTACCATTTTGTTAAACAATTTTGGATTTTCTACATGAGGTCTGTGTCCACAGTTTTCAATTATGATAATTCTGGAATTACCGTAGTCCATAAAGGGCTTGATAAATTTTAACGGGATCATTTTATCTTCTTTTCCCCAAATAAGTAACATATTCTTATTAATTTTTTCAAGTTTATTATTGTATCGTGGAGCGTTTGCACTGCCTTTTAATGCAGAAATAAACGCATCCTTTGCACCTGGTAATGATAATCTTTTGTATATAATATTGGTATAAGAACGATCTACCATACAGTTATCAATTGATCTAAATATTCTGTTGATATCATTCGAAGATTTAGCTTCTACTATTTTGATGAATTTTTTTAATGCAGGAGTACCTTTGAATGACTTTGGTAGAGAACCAGCAGGGCTAATGAGAACAAGTTTATCAACTATTTTCCTATTTCTTAAGGTAAACTCTACAGCGATGTGACCTCCCAGTGATGACCCAATTAGGCATAGATGGCTTATACTTAATTTTTTAATGAATTTTTCTAGAAAATTCACGTAAAAATCAATCGTATAACTAACCTTAGGTTTATCGCTCAATCCGAAGCCCGGTAGGTCTAAGGCGATTATCCTGAATGTCTTGGATAAAAACTTGATATTATTAATCCAACTTTCTATGGAACCTCCTAAACCATGAATAAGAAAAAGTGGAAATCCCTTTCGGTTTTTATCCAAGTATCTGATAAGTACGTTATCAATTGTTAGATACTTAATATCTGACATAAGTATCAAATTCAATATATGATTTATACATTAACAGGAATACCATGAACCTAATAAATAAATTCCAAGATGCGATGTGAAGAAGTCATTATTGAATTTAATATGCTATCTCATTTAATCAAACATTTGCATTCTATCAGCTAGTCTTTCATTTAATTTTTCTTGACTGTTTTCTAGTTTATTTTTGGTATCCTCTTTAAGATCCTTTATCTTAAGCCCGAATATTGAATTACCCTCTTTATAATGATTATCAGGAGAACCATCAGAATCCGCATTGTTGATAGTTGGATTGTTATGATTCTCACTTAAATCTTCATCTTCTTGCAGGTCTGGTTCAAATGTAAAATACTTATTGGTATCGGTACTGAGTTCTTCATCTGTGCTTTCGGCAACCTGGGATTTGCTCTTGTCGTAAGCAATTGTTTCTTCTGTTTCTTCTTGTTGTTCTGAGCTTAGAGTCTTGGTGTTAGTATCATCCATATCCACTGAAATATCACCGCCCTGAGATTTACTCGTATCAGTACTAGTTACTTGTGTTTCTTCCTGCGGTTCTGAGCTTAGAGTCTTGGTGTCACTATCATCCATATCCACTGAAATATCACCGCCCTGAGATTTACTCGTATCAGTACTAGTTACTTCTGTTTTATTACCATCTCCAGAAGAAACAGAATTAGCTACTTCTTCATCAGATCCAGAATATAGTGGAAGAATTTTATATTTTCCTTTGCTATTGTTATCCTTTACAGGTGAGATATTGGTAACTTCATTATCTGTATTTTCATTGGATTGTTGAACAATATCGTTTGTACTGTTGCTATTGTTATCCTTTACAGGTGAGATATTGGTAACTTCATTATCTGTATTTTCATTGGATTGTTGAACTGTATCGTTTGCGATTTTACTTTCATTCTTTGTTCCAGTAACATTAATAGAATAGAATTTTGATGATGCATTTTGACCTTGGTCATAACATGTTATTTTTGATGTAAGTTCATTTGGACCTTCAACTATATTATGGTAACTGCCTGTATATGTAAAACTCCATTTTGAATAATCTGCATTTCCTTTAGGACCATTGGGGGTAACATTTTGCATTGGTTTCATGTCATTCCAGTCAGCATAAACCTGACAGTTCTTGGTATCATCGTCTGAAGATGTGCCGGAAATAGTCAAATCACCAGACGGCACCACTCTAGCTAAGTCAGCAGGAGTGTTTATTTTTATAGATATTGCTGTTTGTTGAGGGCTTTGTGCCAGTACAGGATTCCATACTATACTTGATATCAAAAACATCCCAAATAGCAAAAGACATTTAAAATTGACTTTAATTTTCATACTGCAGTAAGTTAAGAAAGATAATTAATATGGATTTTTTAAAATTATTCAATACGCTGATTAAATAAGAAAGTTACTTAAAATGCCACTTATGGATTCAATAATAAAATTTCTAATTCTAGATTTATAGCCAATATCGTAACATACTAAGCTTGCGGAAGTGACGGATAGATATTCTATTACACAATTTATAGTGCCATTAATTAGTTTGAAGATAATTTGAACTAATTCAACTATTGTTGATAAAATTGTAAATATTCAATATCGGCTTAGTTCACTCTCTGTATAACATGACTATGAGAATTTATTTCCTTTCAGTCGAGAAGATACTTATATACAAAGATAGTTTTTAAAATTACACAATAAATTTACCGTTTCTCATTGGTTTCTTATAATTTAATCTAATGCTTATCAGCTATTTTACCGAGTGTAGTTTATCTCTATAGTAAAAGTTAATAAATAATTTAAACCAGTTAATTCCTGTAATCTTCACTTGCAAATTTACTCTCTGCAGTACAATTACTTAATTTCCTTCACAATACTCATTGTTTTTGTATCCTTATTTCTAATAGGTCAGAGTTTAAACGTATATGGTCAAGCCGGCAAGAATTCAAAATTACCTCAGGTAAATGATTCCAATTTGCAGGTTCAAGAATATGCTTCTGGATTTAAATTTCCAACTGGAATGAGTTTTTTGGCACCTGATGACATATTGGTTATAGAAAAAAATACCGGAAAAGTAAAGGAAATTAAAAATGGTACGGTTGGTGGAACCGTTTTGGACGTCAATGTAGCAAATGTAAGTGAAAGAGGAATGTTGGGCATTGCTATTTCAGATAAACCCAAATATGTATTCTTATTCTACACTGAAACTGAGAATGTTGATGGAGGAAAAGTTTTGGGAAATCGCCTCTATAGATATGAATATGATAATGGCAAGTTAATAAATCCAAAATTACTGTTAGATCTTCCTACAATACCTGGACCTTCTCATAATGGAGGAGTGTTAAAGATAGGACCTGATAAAAAGAGTGTGTACCTTGTTATTGGTAACTTAAATTATGTGCAAAATCAATCTTTTATTACTAAAGCTCAGAATAATAAAAATGGGCCCCCTCCGGATGGTAGAGGTGGCGTACTTAGAATTACCCTTGATGGAGGAGTTGTTGATAACAAGGGGATACTTGGAGACGAGGATCCGTTGAATAAGTATTATGCGTATGGGATACGAAATAGTTTTGGCATTGGATTTGATGCACTAACAGGAAATCTCTGGGAAACAGAAAATGGCCGCAGTACTGATGATGAAATTAATCTTGCATTACCAGGATTCAATAGTGGATGGAAGGAGGTAATCGGTTTCTCTAACAAGACGCCAGAGTTTAATGAAGAAAACTTGGAAGATTTTGGAGGTAAGGGTACATACAGGGACCCAGAATTTATATGGAGAGATACTGTAGCTCCTACTTCAGTTCTATTTTTACATTCAGACAATCTTGGATCAAAATATAAAGACACTTTATTTGTTGGTAGTGTAAAAAACGGCACAATATTCAATTTTCCCTTAGACAAGACTAGGACACATCTAATACTCTCTGGTCCATTGACGGATAAAACAGCTGACACCAATTATGAAACAGACAACGTAAAATTCGGTAGGAATTTTGGCGTAATCACAGATCTTCAAGTAGGACCTGATGGTAACCTGTACGTTCTAAGTAACTATAAACATGATGGAACGATATTCAAGATAATTGCTCAGAATAACCTTAATTAAAAAGAATAGTCTATTTTAAATTTCCCCGATTCAGTATTTCGTATTTTGGCAAATATAGGGCCAGTTCTCTATATCTTTCAAAACAATACAATGTACAATCTCTGGAACCAACAAACAACACGCCATCTGATAATATGGAGAAGAATCTTTATAATCAGGTGGCATACACTAATTTTCCCTTTCAACAAATAGTAGGAAATTAGCCATAATATTCAAAATTGTAAATTCATATTATTCCACAAATTTATTTTTTGCAGCAGTTCCCCGATGGAATATCATAACCGTGCGGACAGTACCTCGGATGCTTTAGCAAGGTGCATAACGCATCAGTAAATATCTCTTTCATATGGTGTTCTATTCCACATACCATCTCTTCATCGATTTCAATTTTTAGAGCTTCTTTCATCATTACTTCCAAAAGTCTCGTATTTCTTATCATGCGTTCTCCTATTTTTTCACCTTCGGTTGTTAATTTCATCACTGCAGTACCTTTCACGTATTTAACAAGATTTGCGTCATTAAGCTTGTGAAGCATTTGAACAACTGAGGGTTGTCTCACATTTAGTATTTTAGCAATAGAACTAACTTTTACTTTTTCCTTTCGTTCACGAATATGCCAAATAGCCTTAAGATACATTTCAATATGTTCAGATTCAGCCGTTCCTAGATAAAGCTCTTCATCAGAATTCATGCTAACAGTTCCAAGCATTAGATATAATTTTAATCACAAGGTAATTATTAAGTTTCTGTCCGACAGATTTTATTATTTATTTGGCTTCATTGCCAAAATTTGAATATTGATATTGCGTTCCCATAATTAGATATTAACCAAATCAATGCTTTTCCCCATCCTTTTGATGTGCCATAGATTTTCTCAATGTTTCAACCAGCTTCTTTCGCCGTGGCTGTATTATTAATATATAAACAGTACCGACAGCATATATTGATAATAGTACTATTTGAGCAATTGTTGTTTCGAGAGTGGGATGAATACCAGTCATTGTTGCCAAATTTATCTCTAAACGTGGTATGATTCCAAATAGGTGTGTTGTTGGGATATAACCTATTTCTTGGAACTCTCTTACTGCGTTACCTATGAATGCAATAGACATGTAAGCTCCAATTGCCATTGTTAGACCAAATAAGATACGAAGTGGCAGCTTTTTGCCCAGTTTTCTTATCACAAATACAATACTAATTATTACAGCCAATCCAATGAATAGTCCCAGGAGTACAAAACTTTCCATATATTTCGCAAATGACAGCATAACCTGATAAAATAAAACAGTTTCAAATCCCTCTCTATATACTGTAAAAAATGATAGCATTGCAAAGACCATTACGCTTCCAGTCGTTGTCGCCTGCCATACTTTTGCTTTGACAAATTCAATCCATTTTTTTGTTTCAACCTTATTTAATATCCAGAAACTTACCCAGAATAATACCGCAACAGCTGAAATTCCTGCAATTGCTTCAATCAGTTCCCTGCTTGCCCCCGTTATCTCTATAACAAAATTGGCAATAAACCAGGTAACAAGTGATGCAATAATAGCGATTAAGATTCCCAGATAAACGTGTTTCTTATATTGGGCGTTACGTGATGCATCAAGATAAGCAAGGATAGCACCAATTATAAGTGCGGATTCAAGGCCTTCTCGGAATATAATTGAAAATGAGGCAGAAAATGCTAATGAAGGAGCTAACACACCGGTACCGCTAACTAATCTTTCAGATTCATCTAATCCATTTCTAATTTCTACGACCTTTGCTTCAATCTTTGCATATGGTTGATGCTGTTGTATCATATTTCGGAGCTCTGCAAATTTTATTTCCATATCAAGAGTAAAGTCCGGATTTATGGGTCTTAGCGGAATTTCTATTCCTTCATAACTGTCCAGGTAAGCCGACCTAGATGTGGCAAATGCTCCATCATATCTTCCGTCTTTATACTGTTGAAGAAGTTCAACTAGCTTGATCCTTATATTATCTATGTCGGTTCTTACTCCCATCCTCTCTGAATCTGTACTCTCACCAAACTCCCTTTTTATTCCAGAGTATGTACCAAAACCTTTACCTAATTCCTTGATATCACTTAAATTGCTTGGTTGAGTATTCTCTATTATAGGAGCTGAATACTGGGAGGTATCATTTACATTAAGGTTTTCATAATTTACATTCAAGAGATTTGCAGCCCTTGAAAGATTGTTAGTGATACTAGTTAGAAGAACAGCTGTTTCTGATTGCTGTTTGTTTCTTATTAATTCTCGAAGTTCTTCTCTCATCATTAATTCTAAACTAATCATAAGGTCCGGATCAATTTTTTCGAGCGGTGCCTCGATATATTCGAAATTGTCCAAATATGCAGTAGTTGCATACTTCTCAGCAGAAGAATAATCAGAATTGTTCATTATGGTTCCATTGATTTTTGACAATAAATCTTTTATATTTCCAAAATAAATTATTAAGGAATCATGAGATTGAAAATTAGATTCATTTTCATTTAGATTCGTTTGGATAGCTCTTATGAGTTTTGAGATGCTCTGCGGATCAGATTTTTGAGATAAGGAATCCTTCAAATCTCCAAAAAAGGACTCAATTTCTAACTTTTTGGAATCACCAAAAGAATTAGAAATATTCCTGTATAATTTATGTGAGATATCTACCATGCCTACTGCATTTTCATAATCAATTTGATTAGTGGGATCCTTGGTATTACCAATATTAGATAGGTGATAGAATTTAGAAGTATCGTTTAACAGTACTATAATAGTTGATGATATGATTGAATTGTAATCCAAATTATTTGGATCTAGTATATTTGAGTTGGTGGTATTCAATAAATCTACTATTTGAATAATCTTACTTTCTATTTCCGATGATTGAGTAGACCTTACCATTATTGGTAAATCAATTAATAGTGATTCTAATCTTTCAGCTGCATTCTGATCTATTTCTCTTAGTTTGTCCTTAATTGAAGGAAAAATTATTGCATGTGAGATATATGCATGTTCAAAAGCTCTTGTGGTATCTCCCTTTGAGAGACTTGCCTCAACCAAACTCATTTGTTCTAAAATTCTTTGCAGGTTCACTGTCACTAAAACTTGGTCTTTAGAACTAATTTTGATATCCTGTGCGCCATATGTGGAGTTAAATAAGAAACTGGGAATTAGGAAAACAATCCATATGTATAATGGAACTTTTTTCCTATTTGCAATCCCATCGAAAATTTTCATTCATTTTTTCTACCTCATACTAGGTTTTGAAGGAATAACTTTTTTCAGGGACATAAAACAATTAGGCTTACCTAAGTGAATTAATGCAATATAAATCTTGATAATCTCAAATCGATTGTTAAATTAATTGCCGTATCAAATATCTATTCAAATATTATACGATTCCAGATTTGTCTTTGAAAATAAAGCTATTATCTTAGGATGGAGAGAAATTGGTTCAAATTTGTCGAGTTTTTTTCAAGTCATTGATCTTTTCAAGTATCAGAGTTCTTAATTTATGGATTAGAGTCTTAATCCTGTGAACTCCAGGAATAGCAAAATGTCTGGCCACTATAATTGGACATTTCAATTCATACAACATATTTAGAAAATGAGGATCACTAAAGAAGCTAAATTTTGAAATGGTCGCACTAGTTATAACAACATCTGGTTGAAAATTACTCAATGAAGACAAAATTGTATCTGCAGCTGCGTTACTATATCGGGTATCACTCTCTGAAAGAGTAATCTCGTTGAATTCAATTCCAACTTGCTCAAGATATTCTTTTTGTTTTAATATATCGGTTATGCCTACAATTTTTTCGTGTTCATCGTCACTTTTGGTATTTATGTATAAAACATTAATTTTGAATTGTCCTGAACGCTCTAACCAACTGGTAGCCTTCAAAACTACATCTGAATGATCACCTCCATCGTATAGTACGGCCAATTTTTTCTGACCAAATCGCCCTCTCGAACTTCGATTTGATTCAAATGTGAACTCTTCGTTTCCTTCTGATAAAATGGCCAGTACGTCACACGTCAATATTGTTTGAATTTTTTTGCTGTTCCTGAATGTTTCAAAGTCTGTTATCAGTAAATCTATTTTTTGTTCCTCCACAGTAGCCAATATTGCTTCACTTGGATCATGTGATATTCTCACAAGATAATGGTTTAGTATGTCCTCCTTGTCTAGTATCTTGTCTAATGGTTCAAATGATTTCCTTGCGGTTTCAGCATATCCTGTTCCTGCAGATAACGGGGTCTGTTTTGGAACTGTAATCACTCTCAAGATATTAATCTCTCCGATATTTTCTTTCGCAACTCTTATTGCATATTTTAATAATCTATCTGGATCTTCAGGTGTATATGGAATTAGAATCCTATAGTCCTTTCTCTCTAGATCACCTTCACTAGTAACAATTGGGGCATAATGTTCTATTTCCTTCCTAAATGTGTACATTCGATATACGAAGAACCCAATTACCACCCATACAATGGTTATCGCCCAGCTTAATGGCTGAGTAAACAGTAGAAAAATAGCTAGCCCAAGATTGAGGAAGATACCTATTATTGGTATTACTGGAAAGAATGGAGTTTTGAAACCATACTCCAGCTTGTCACCATAAATCCTACGAATAGTGATTGCAGCCATATTTACTTGAGTAAATAATAATAGAAAAATAACACCTGCTGCAAAGGCGATCTGTCCTAGAGGAAGTCCATAAGCCATAACTGCCATTATTATACCAGAAATTAGTATTGCTACGTATGGAGTCTTGTTCTTTTTGTGGATTACACTAAGTTGATATGGCAAGTTATAATTCCTGCCCATGGCAAAAGCTACTCTAGCCGATGAAAATGTTGTTGCGTTTAAAGCTGCTAGAGTGGAAATCAAACCTCCTCCTAAAACGATAAATGCTCCGTAAGGGGCTAGTAATTCTGCAGCTTTCATTATTCCAAGTTCACCACTTTTACCTATGTATTTCCATGACTCAATCCCAGCTGGAAATATGGCACCTATAGCTACAAAGGCAATCAAACAATACAAAATAACTACAGCACCTAGCGAGATGAATATCGCCCGTGGAATATTCCGTCTGGGGTTTTTTACTTCTTCTCCTGTTTGAACGATTACCTCATAGCCTTCGAATGCTATGAATGTCAGACCCATTGCTGCAACTATTCCACTGATTCCCATTGGTGCAAAATTCGAAAAATTCATCTGCCAGTTAGGTTGGCCACTCATAGCCCAGAAGCCGGCTGCAATTAAAATGAATATTAATCCTAGCTGAATTATAGTAACGACGGTGCCCGTCTTACCAGTTTCAGATGTTCCTTTTATATTGATATAAGTGAAAACGGCAATAGATACTACTGCTATAAACTTATCTAAGGGTATAATGTTTAAAAGCACAATATCGTGTGACAAATTCGTCATATCCAATAACCCTGTAAGGAAAGAAGCAAAACTTACAGCATATAACGATCCAGCGACTATGTGTGCAAGCCAAGCCATCCATCCACTTATGAAAGCATTTGGTCGAGGTAAACCTTCTCTCACCCATAGGTATCCTCCTCCAGCTTCTGGCATAGCGGACCCAAGTTCGGCATATGCCATAGCAGTAAATAGCGTGATTATCGCATTGATAATAAACGCGACAATAACTGCACTGCCCGCAAGACCTATGGCCGGCCCAGTCAGAACAAAAATCGAACCACCGATCATTGCAGCTATTCCAACCATCAGTATATCTAGGAGCCCAAGCGACCTGACAAGTTGATTATGAGACGTAGTCCCTGCACTTCCATGTGGCTCTTCATCAGCGTCGGACAATTGATATCGTTTCGATTGCAATGATAAATTAATGTTTTTAATAGATTATGCTTTGTCGCTCAATCGAAATAGTGTCTTTTTGTCAGAGTTCGATGAATTGATAAATATTATCTGAATGTTGGTATCCAAATATATATAAAAAATAAAATGGTATTACCATAATGCATCAAGTTGCGCTTATTACAGGTTGCTCCAGTGGAATAGGTTATGAAACTGCGCTAATGCTAGCTAGAAATGGATTTAATACTTTTGCCACTATGCGAAAAATAAAGAAATCAGATTCTCTTCAAGAATTAATTAGAAAAGAAAAACTTGCTCTCAATATTCTGGAACTTGATGTAAATGATGAGGCATCTGTAGAAAATACAGTTAATCGCATCAAGAATGAAGCAAAACGAATTGATGTGTTGATAAACAATGCAGGCTATGGTCTGATAGGTTTTTTTGAAGACCTTACTTTGGATGAAATAAGGAATCAATTCGAGACTAATTTTTTTGGTGTTCTGAATATTACGAAAAAGATAATTCCCATAATGCGATTACAGAAAAGCGGTACAATTATTAATATAAGCTCAGGAGCCGGACAGGTTGGTTTTCCCGGTATTTCTGCTTACGTAAGTACAAAGTTTGCTATCGAAGGATTTAGTGAATCCTTAATGTATGAACTATTTCCATTTGGGATAAAAGTGATTATAATCGAACCTGGAGTGATCAAAACCAATTTTTTCCGTAACTGCATTGTATCAAAACAATCAATGAAAAAGAGCTCACAATATTCTGGGTCTTTAAATAAAATTCAGAGAAATATCCAATTAATGCAAGAACATGCTACGTCTCCAATAGACGTTGCAAAAGTGATATTACAGGTTTTGAGCGATATTAAGCCTAAGCAAAGATATATCGTTGGTAATGATGTTGCAATGATAGTAGAAGCAAAAAAAACTCTATCGGATATTGAATTTAAAAAGATGATGATGCAAAATATTATTTGAATTCCAAGAATTTTGTTACTGCATGAAGTAACATTTTAGCTATTGGAGAACCTTGAAGAAAACTTGCAGGACTCGAACAATTTATGTTATTCCAAGTTTCATATTTAAACGCGATTAAACAAGTTTCATATTTTTATAGTATTGTTAATAACATAATGGAAGGGAGTAAAGAATCTGTCCAATTCGATTGAGTTAATTGTAAGGCGAATCAAAAATGGATCTGTAATAGATCATATTGAGTCTGGTAAGGCATTTTTAGTTCTAAGAGCTCTGAATATCACAGGAAGAGAAGGAAATGTCATAACCGTTGCTTTGAATGTTCCAAGCAATAAATATGATAAAAAGGACATTATTAAAGTAGAAAACAGATATCTGGAACCTGATGAAACAAATAAGCTATCGTTAATAGCGCCGCATGCGACTATAAACATCATCAAAGATTACAAATTAGCAGAAAAGAGGAAGATACAATTGCCAGATTTTATTACTGGAATTTTTAAATGTCCTAATTTAAAATGTGTAACTATTGGTGAGAATATAAAATCTGTCATTGAAGTTATAGATAAAGAGAAAATCATTTTAAAATGCAAATATTGCGGAAGAATTTTGAGTATTGATGAATTGATATTCTGACTTGAGATTTGTTTTTCGATAAAAACTATTACGGATGAAAAAGTAAGACAACTTATTAATGTCAACATCATTTCCGACAATCAACACAATACTCATCTTTACTTGTTCTTGATACTGCAAAATGAAATCCGATAAGGGGTGAAAAAACCAAAATAGTTATCAGAGCAAGATAATATTCTGAAGTATAGAGAAGATACAAGGTAACTCCGATACAAGTCATTATCTCTAACCAGGTACAAGTACATAATTGAAGACAAATTTCTTTTACATTCATTTGATGAATAATCATGTGACTATTAGTAATTTGAGTATAACTGAAATTATTCCAGTTATTGACGCTTAATTCATTTTGGATATTTTTGTGTATTGGTAAACCAGTGTATTCATTTCCTAACTACATAAAGGCTAGATACCTCGTCAAACTATATCCTGAATAGTATCGGGTAAGAGTTCCTGTGAGAGCTATTGTAATGGCAATACCAAGTAATAAACCAAGAATAGCCTTGGAAAATAATTCTCAGTTACCAATACGATTTGGCAATCTAGAATGAATGATTTTTATATGATAGTAAAATAACATTGTTGACGTTGAATCCAAATTCTGAAAATGGCGATGTGAAGATTTCTGCGCTAAAAATTTTTCTAAATGGCACTTTACTTGCACTTATTATAGCAGTCCCGGCCATCATCAGTACTATCGTATTTCATTATATTATCAAAACAAATTTGATCATAACAATTTCTGCTGGAATTATAACTCTTTTTGTTGCTATGGGTTTTGGATATAAAATCTCAAACAGATTATCACTTTAATATCAAGTTGAAATAGATTAACAAAAACTGAGTTAATTGCAACTAAGAATTATTCACTAATAAATTGGGGTCCAACGAGTTTCTGTTTTTATAAGTTAACAAATACTTCTAACATATGTAATTTTCTATGTAAATCTAATTAATCTGAGATCCTCTACAGTTTGATATTTAACAAGCCTCCATTTAATTTGTCAATGACTAAATTAAATGATGATGCTTTAATCATTTGGACGGATAATTTTTAACAATGCTTTTTATGATTTTTTTGTTTATTCTGCTGTTACAAAATTCATAATGTAAGTGTAATCCAATTAAATTCTACAAACAATGAGAATATTTTTCATAATTTTTAGGATGTCAATACATATATCAGGTCTCAAAAAACAATTTTTTGTCAATTGTTGAGAACAAGTGTAAAATTTCAGTTTCCATGTCAAAAATCAGAAAATGTTACGCCAGACATTATGGTTAAGTTGATAAGTACAAGTGCTGTTCTTGCACTGCTATTCACTGTTCCTGCTTTGGGAATATTTTTAGGAATTTATTGGCATACGGATAACTTACTGATGGCTGCAATTATTGGATTTGCAATACATTTTCTTACTCTTGGATTTTCCCATTCAATATCCCAATCTATCTCATCTTTTTTTGACAGTTAAACTGCCTGAGTATTAATTATTATTTGGTTTAAACACTATAGACCGTCATTCAATTTCTTGGTATACTGGTATGAAACTCCTACTCACATATTTAGTAGTGAAATACCGGTGTAAAAAAGCACAAATTGTGCTTCAGGGAATCAAATTTCATCGCTGAATAATCTCTTTTTTATTACTCGCAATGATACCAATTTTAATATTCTACCGTAACTTGCATTCAAATACCATGTGAAACAGATCCAACCATATCAGACGCGGATCTATCTTACCATGAAACTGGATAAATAGAGTTAAAGAAACCGAAATTCGTATTAACTACAAGACGTGTTCCCCTTTCCCTACACCATCGCAACTTTTTGTGTCATCGGTTCAGGTTACATGAAGTTGTTGTTTAATCTAGGTTAAAGTAGTTTCAGTTCCATGCATTCATGATTTGTATAGAAGAGTAGGGTCCAATTCTTCAGGCAAGGTTAAAATTGATGCAGAATTATTAATTTATTGACAAAGGATGTGCTTTAACCATTGAGCAAAGTAAGTATGCCTGGCAAGATTTTTGGAACTGTCGTGTCTCATGGATTAAAAGGAAGAATGTTAACAAAAAATGAACTCCAAATGTTGACAGAATCAAGGGATATGGATGAACTAGTAACAAGGATGAAGAATACGGTTTACCTTGATGCATTAGCAAAGCTTACCAAACCCTACACTGCTGATAAGATCGAAAATGCGCTAAAAGAATATTTGGTGAATACGCATGCAAAATTGGTCAATATTTCCGGGGGAGCTAGAATTCTCAGCGCATATTTCGTAAAGCATATCACATGGAATCTAAAGATGATTTTAAAGGGTAAAGCACTTGGAAAATCCTATGATGAACTATTGCCCAAGATAAATCTGAGAGCAGAAGAACTGGTCGGTCGACGCGACCTTGTAGTTAAAGCATTGGTTTCAAAGAATTTGGATGAGGCAGTTTCTACACTCTCCGGCAGTGAATTTGCAGATGATGTTACTAAAGCAGCTGCTATATACAAAGATAAAGGAGATGTTAGGATTTTTGACGTATATCTTGATCATGTTTTCTATCATGATTTAGGTAGGGCAATGAATACTGAATCACAGTCAATGGAAGCGAAGAACATAGTTTCTGTTGATATTGATTCTTATAATGTACTTGCCATACTTCGAGGAAAATTTTGGAATCTATCTCCTGATGACATTAATAATCTTACGGTAGCTAGTACCTCCAAGGTAACAAAGGAAACAATACAAAAAATGATAAATGCTGAAAAAATATCAGAGGCTATTGCAGAATTATCCAACACAGTGTACAAAGACATTGTTCCGCAAAATCCCACAGGCGATATAGACTCTATCTTGCAAATAGAGAAGGGGTTTGAAGAGATTGCCTTGAAGCGAGCATTGTCAGCTTTTAGAACCATGTTTAGTGTGGGAAATGCACTTGCTGCCCTAAAGCTTCTCATGGTAGAAGTTAGAAATTTGTCAGCAATAGCATCTGGAATTGAACAAAAAATTCCAGGAGAAACCATAGTATCAAAGTTAATTAATCTCAACTAGGTCGTTCCATTCGATTTCACAATAGACAGTCTACCCTCGAGTCTCGACAGGTATATGTAATAGTTATAAAGAGTAGTTTTGTATGTGTAACTCTACATTTTCTAACTAGATCTTTTTTCGGACCAGACAAGATTTGAATACACCTCTTTTGGAATTAATTTCTTAAATTCGACTCCTTCGCCCTTATACCATTTTGGGAACCATTCATAAAGGTGCAACCTAATCGTCTGAATATATACAATTAATCCTTCAATAAGCATTATTCCTATGTTACCCCCAATCAAAACTGCTAATCCACCACCAGTCTCATATGATTGATTTACCGTTACCAATAGAGCAGAGTGTACTAGTAGCATGATTCCAATTCTAGTATAACTAATCACATTAGAAAGAATTTCAATTATCCTTACCAGTATGACCTCTATAACAATTCCCATTAATCCTCCTCCTTCATCATGACCATGTTTAGCAGCAAGTTCTTGCTCTTTTTTAGCCCCATAAATCATAATTCCAGCAGTTGCTATGATTATTGGGGGTGTGGCTTTTGCAACCAACTCCACTGTTACCCAATCTCCGAACATATATGTCAACCACGGTACCGGTTCATCATGAGTAACTCCGGTTACTCCAAACATACCTATAATATCGTATCCAGAACCTATAGCAGCAAGTATCAATGCTACTACGGCAAGAAACTGGATTATATAAGGGATATCATGTGTCAGAACTGCAAGTTTATTCCTATCCAACATATCAGCCCTAAGTTTCAGAAGCATTGCCATCAATAAGTGTACAATACCAATAGCCACCGATACCTTGAGTATCTTTACTACCTGATCGAATGTTAATTGTGAGACATTTAAGCTGCCCACTAGACCAGCCAACGGCTCTATAACGAATCCAAAAATATTTAGCTCCAAAATGTGAAAACCAAACATCTCCCCTACACCTAAACCGGCTATGGTGGCGGCCGCACCGCTTGCAGCCAATAGTGTTGCCCATGTCTTTAAATTTCCATTTGCTCTATACCTAAGATACATACCCAAACCGAAAAGTAACAGGCCATGCCCGAAATCTGCAAACATAATGCCATAAAAAACAGGCCATACAAAGGCAATAATGGGGGTTGGGTCTACTTCACCGGATGAGGGAATACCCTGAGTGTCAGTTATTACTTCAAAAGTCTTTGCGTATCTATTATTAACAAGCAGTGTTGGGAGCTGAATGTTACCACCCTTATCCACACTGGCCGGTTCCTTGATTGAGACATAATCTTTTGTGAGAGTTTCGAACCTTTTCTCCATGCTGACTGGGATATATCCCTGAATAACTGCAAAATTCTTTGTACCTCCTGGTTTTCTTGTAACCTCCAAAACGTCTTTGGCAATCTTAGATGACTCATACAATGAAAGCAATTTGGGCAAAATAGTTACCTTCAGCTTTTCAATTTTTTTAGTAATTTCTGCAGATTTCTTTTCGAGCTCCTTGCATATTTTCTTGCATTTATCGTAGGCCGTACTTGGATTTTGTGGCAAATCAGATGGAATTTGAATGGGATGTACATTGAAGGCTCTAAGCACCTTCATGACTTTTTCGGAATCTTCTTGTGAGCTGATGACAGTAATAGAAGATCTATCATCATTAAGTTTGAATGGATAGACAACCAGATCACTTAAACTATTTTGAATCTCTTTAATATCCTTTGAATTAACAATAAAAATTTCTGCAAAAAATGTTTTAAGGCCACGCAGTCCAGATAGTTCCATATTGAGCTTCGAAGCACTCCCAATTGCGTCTAGCGCATTACGGTATTCTTCAAGATCCTTTTCAAGTTGCTGTTGGGTTTTCAGTAAAGATATCGGTTCTTCCAGTAGAACCTTACTTTTTTTTTCCAATTCAACGATGAAACTCTGAATATCATTTATCTTGTAGTCAGTTTTTCCCTGAGGAGCACCCTTAAAGAGAGTTGCCATTATGCCAGTTTCAATTGGTATACTTAAGGATCTTATGACTTCATCAATTTCTTGAAACAATTTTTGAGCATTTAACAAAAGGTCATCAAAATACGGATTACTATGTTCGGAAGGATTCTGCAACGGATGATACCATTCGAACTCTGCCAACTTACTTACGGCATTGTGAGTTTCAATCCTTGGCAGAATTAAGGTTGTTTTTAAAAGTTTAGCCTGTCCCATAGTATTGAATTGTGTGATTATTAATTCTCCTTAAAACCTTTCCCTTTTATTCGATTCAAGAATCTAGAAATAATACTCATATTCACTTTTGTCAATTGTCAATTCCTTGATTACCAAATATTCTTATTTTAGTATGGAATTAGTAATCCTTCTAGAAGCCAATTTATGAAATATTCAGCTGTACCCTTGTTGAAAGGTATCAGCTTCTAGTCCATAGAAAAAAAGTAAACCGTCGAGGATGTATTATCTCTGTCATTGACCCAAGATAATGAACATCATTACAATACCATAGATTGCAATTGATTCGACCATACCAACGAATATGAAGACTCTAGATTGCATTTTTGGATTGTCGCTTATAGCTGCCAAACCAGCAGCACCCACAAATCCTAAGCCTATGCCTGATCCTGCAGCAGCAAGACCAAAGGCCATTCCTGCACCTATAAACTTGGCTGAACTGGCGTCTGAGGTACCTTCTGTTTCATTAGCTTGCGCATATGCCCAGTTGTTATACAAGAATGGTATGCTAGAAGTTATAGCGATGGTCAGAAGAATAACACTAAATTTTTCTCTATTAACACCCTTCATACAGTGGTTGCAAATTAAATGCCATATTTAATTATAACTAAGAGAATGTGAAGAGACACTGGATTTCACAGTCCTCGTTAATAATAAACGATGTTAAATATTCGCGATTTCTAAATTGTTCTGTATCTCAACGGATCTTGTATTAAGAAATTTCTCATAGATAGAAAATTGGTATAAAATTAATGTGACTGACAAGTGATAATTTGGTATGTGATGGATTGAAACGAATTACTCGTAATACTTAAGCATTTGATAATGCTTTTTTCTTGCAAGAGGAAATATCCTTCTTTACATTTTCAACCATTGAATCGTGCTCTGATTGCAAATTTTGTTTTGATTTCTTAAAGTATTCTGATATTATATCACTGTCCATTTTACTTGCTACCATCAATATGCTTTGTTATGTCTATTCTATATTCTTTTTCTTATCCAGAACAACTTTTACTTTTTTAAGTCTTACAAATTCTTCTCTTTCACGTTCTTCCAGTGTGCCTTTAATGAAGGATATAGCATTTTGATACTGTGGAATAATAACATATTCAAGTGCATTGATTAATTTTTGTGTTTTTTCAAGTTCCTTCGCTAGACTAAAAATAGCATTTTCATATTCTGCCGCTTTACAGATCTGGGGAAGCATATTCTTTATCATTTTAGATGCCTTGTCAACATACACATTTGTTTCTGAAAAACCGTAAGATAGGTCTTGACCGCCTTCTTTGGTTTTTATCTGTAAGGTAGGAATCTTAACATCAACAATTCTTCTCACGTTTACATTCACTTCCATGATACCAGGAGTCGAATCTGAAATCGATTCAAGCATAGAAGTTCCAAGTGACATATATGAATCATAAACTGCAGAGTAAATATCAGAAAGTGGAGACCAGATATCACCTCTTGTCTTATTAGCTTCTTCTATCATTTCATCAATTTTTTTTAATAATACTTCTCTTTTATCATCAAGTATCTTGTAAACCATGGTGCTAACTTGCAAAGATCTTCTTATCTTTATAAGTTCAATTTTTGTTGCAGTAACATTTTTTCCGAACGACATTTCGATGAATATCTAATTACTTGTTTCCCTTATAATATTGATGAATATGTTTGTCCTTAATTTTAGTTAGTTCCCCTTCTGGTAAAGTTGCTAGTATATCCCATGCTCTACTTAGCGTTTCGTCCAAATTTCTGTTTTCGTCAGGACTTTGTTTTAAAAAGTGAGTTTCAAAACTATCACCAGCATCAAGATATTTCAAATCAACTCCGGTTAAACCTGCCTTTCCTACAATTTCTGCTAGTGCTCTTACCTCTTGGGCCCTAGAATATGCGTCGTACAACTGGTTACCAACTTCCATATGATCAGATCTAGTTTTTCCTTCTCCAACACCATCCTTCATTAATCTAGAAAGAGACATCATTACATTAACTGGCGGATATATTCCCTTTCTGAATAGGTCTCTTCCCAAGACCACCTGCCCTTCCGTAATGTAACCGGTCAAATCTGGTATAGGATGCGTAATATCGTCTGCTGGCATTGATAGAATTGGCATTTGAGTAACACTGCCGTTCTTTCCTTTAATTCTGCCTGCTCTTTCATAATTATTTGCCAAGTCAGTATAGAGATATCCGGGATATCCTTTCCTACCTGGAACTTCTTCTCTTGCTGCGCTTATCTCTCTAAGGGCTTCCGCATAATTCGTCATATCAGTTAGTATTGCCAGTACATGCATGCCAAGATCGAATGCAAGGTATTCAGCTACAGTCAGAGCTACCCTAGGAGTAATAATTCTTTCAATAGCCGGGTCGTCTGCAAGATTAACAAACAATACACTCCTTCTCAACGCACCGGATTCCTCCAGGCTCCTCTTGAAATATTGGGCTTCAGAATACTGGACACCAATTGCAGCAAAGACTACAGCAAAGTCCTCGTTTGTTCCCACGACAGTGGCCTGACGTGCTATTTGCGCCGCTAGTATATTGTGTGACATTCCCGAACCGGAAAAAATTGGTAGTTTTTGACCCCTAACCAAGGTCAGCATTCCGTCAATAACAGATACTCCTGTTTGGATGAATGATGTAGGATATTCTCTACTTTGAGGATTCATAGGCTCTCCGTTAACGTCAAGGAATTTGTCAGCAACAGGATCCGGTAAGCCATCGTTTGGTCTTCCAAGACCATCAAATACACGTCCAAGTAATTCTTGGGATACTGGCATGACCATAGTCTTTCCAAGAAACTTTATTTTCGTTCCTGTAATGGCAAGTCCGGTTGTTCCTTCAAAAACCTGAACTACTGCTTTTCCGTTCCCTACTTCAAGAACTTTTCCTAATCGTCTTTCACCATCATTTGTTTCTATTTCTACAAGTTCATCAAATGAAGCTTTTGTTACACCATCAACTATCATAAGTGGTCCTTTTATTTCTGCTATTTTCGTATACTCGATTCCAGTTGTTTTAGACAGAGACCTTTACCTCCTCAATGTTACCTTTGAACGAATCTGATAGCCGCTTTTCTATTTCATCTAACTTTGAAATCTGCTCATCTGTAACTTCGAATTTAGCTTTTAGTAAAGTGGTTATTATCGGCAAAGCCCTAATATCTGCCAAGGATTTTCCTTCCTTAAGGGCCTTTTGTGCTTCTTTATAGAACTTTACCATTAGTCTCACCAATTTTAGTTGTTTAGCCGGACCACAGTAAGTATCAACCTTATCAAAAGAGTTTTGCTGCAAAATTCCGATCTTTAGCATTCTAGCTACTTCTAGAACAAGCTTCTCTTCATCTGGAAGTGCTTCAGGTCCTAGCAATCTGACGATTTCTTTTAGCGTATCTTCGCGTTGCAATATATGATATGATTCGGCCCTCAGGTCATACCAATCAGGACTTACGTTTTCTTTCCACCATTTTGATATATCTTCAAGATAACCAGAGTAAGATTGCATCCAATTAATCGATGGATAGTGTCTAGAATATGCCAATCTAGTATCCAGTGCCCAAAAAGTCTTGATAAATCGAATCGTGTGAGTCGTTACTGGTTCTGTAAAGTCTGCTCCCGATGGAGATACTGCACCAACTAGTGTCACAGATCCAGAACGATCTGGTGAACCAAGTGCCCTTATTCGTCCTGCTCTTTCATAAAATTCAGCGAGTCTTGATGCCAAGTATGATGGATAACCCTCTTCTGCAGGCATTTCTTCTAGTCGGCCTGACATCTCCCTGAGTGCTTCCGCCCATCTACTTGTAGAATCAGCTACTAGAACTACATCATACCCCATATCTCGATAATACTCCGCTATAGTAACACCCGTATAGATTGATGCTTCTCTAGCAGCAACAGGCATGTTACTAGTATTTGCAACTAGTACTGTTCTCTCCATTAACGGCCTTTGAGATCTGGGGTCAATTAAATGTGGAAATTCTACAAGAACTTCTGTCATTTCATTGCCTCGCTCTCCACAGCCAATGTAGACAACAACCTTAGAATCTGCCCATTTAGCTATTTGATGCAATGTTACAGTTTTTCCTGTACCAAATCCACCTGGAATAGCACCAGTTCCACCTTTTGCAATAGGAAAATACGTATCGATAATTCTCTGCCCAGTGACTAGTGGTACTGTAGGATCATATCTTTCAGCGTATGGACGAGGTTTTCTAACAGGCCACTTGTGATACATCTTTAATTCAATTTTATCTCCATTTTTACCATTAGCGTGTCCAATGACATGTTCTAAATCATAATCGCCTTCCTTGACAATTTCAGTAATAGTTGCTTCAGGATTATTTGGTGGGACCAAAATTTTGTGAGTTAACAAAGGAGTCTCTTCAACTGTCCCGAGAATAGATCCTCCAAAAATAGTATCGCCTTTTTTCACCGATGGAGTAAACTTGTATTTTTTATTCATGTCAACAGGGGTAGTAGTAATACCTCTACCGATGAATGCTCCAGATTTTTCTGCAATGTCATCCAACGGTCTTTGAATACCATCATAAATCTTACCAATAATTCCTGGACCAAGAAGAACTGAAAGTGGTTGGCCGGTACCGATTACTTGTTCTCCGGGTCTAAGACCAGATGTAGACTCATAAACTTGAATAAAAGCTACATCTCCAGTTAATCTGATAGCTTCTCCAATTAGTTTTGATTCACCAACCTCTACTGTCTCATACATTTTTACTGATGACATTCCATCAGCCTTAACCGCTGGACCGCTAACCCATACTATTCTTCCTTTTGCGACCATCTACTTATTTTCGCCTCTAAGCAGTTGGACTATATCTTTCCTTATTAAAGGTTTGAGACTTTCAATTCTAGAATCAAGTGTATTATCTAAACTCATTGTTCCATCTACCGACGTTGCTTTTATTCCGCCAATTATATCTAATATCTTGTCTGATACGGTTATTTTCATTTTCTTATCGGTCGATATTTCAGATGATTTTTTTTTTACCAGTTTCAAATCAGTTTTATTGCAATGTATGATTATTTCAGAACCTAGCTTTGCAGTGCTATCTTCTATCATTCTGGTTATCAAATTTTCATAATTTTTTTCGTTATTGCTTTGTGCAAGTTTTTCCTTTGCCTTATTAAAAATTTCATCAATAGCTGATTCGATAATAACTAGTTCCTTGTTCCTAGCATTTAATGTGCTTGATCCTATTAATTGACGCTTTAGATTTTCAGCCTGCTTTTTTGATGATTCAATAATATTGTCATATTCAACTTGAAGACTGCCCTTAGAAGATTCTAAATTTTTTAACGAATTTTGAAGTGCAGAGTCAATCTCAGAGATTAATGCTGATTCTTTTTGCGAAAGAACTTTATCAATAGTTCTTTCTAAAGAATTTAAACTCATTCATTGATTTTTCAGAACTACGTGATTTTAATCTTTTGATAGGGAGATATCTTGAAGAAAAACAGATTGGGTGGCTGACTGATCTATATTGCTAATTTAAGTATATTTGTGTCTGAACAATTAGTTGACATTATTATACAGTATTTTGCAAGCTGGTATCATCATGAGCCTCTACATACTTCGCATGTAAATGTACCTTCAGAATACATTAAAACATCTGACCATTCACCACATTCATCACAGTATCCCGAAACAGCAGATGCCGGTCTACCAATTTCTCCCCTAATCATAGCAGCCTTCTCAGACACTACATCGACTAATTCTGGAGTAACAGCAATAACATCAGAACTGGAAATAATCCCAGCTAATCTGTCTTTATAAACCACGCCCAATCTTTTGATATTATTTTTTCGTAGTATGCGTGCAGCCTCAGTTATACCTTCAGCTGCTTCGATAGTGTGTATTGATTGCATTACTTTTACAGCGTCAACTGATGATGGCTCTAAATTACTTGCGACTAGCTTTGATACAATATCCCAGTCAGTAACAATTCCAACAGGTTTTTCGTTTTCGGTAATAATTACACTGCCAATATTATGCTCTTTCATTTTACTTGCAATATCCACAATGCTCTCGCTTGGACCAGCTGTGATGACAGGGCTGTTCATAATATCTCTTACAAGGACTCTCGTCGTCATATTTGCATCGGTATTTTCTATTAGTTTTTTTGCCACAATATCATTAAGGTAGTTTAGTTTAATTGTCTTTCTAATCTCTTTTTTAATCACATGATAACCCTCGACAAGAATAAGGATCTCATTGATACTCTAAATGGACAAATGCTTCATGTCATTCATATCATTCACAGATTGACCTCTTTCAATACGTTCTATCTTGGATTGTCCTGATGGCAACATTCTAATAAATTCATCCAAGTTTACTTTTTTTAAATAGTCTGCTAAATCAGAATCAAATTCAGAAATTACTCTTACAAATTCACTTTTAATTTTCTTTGCCAGGTTCATTGGATCGGAACCGCCTGGCAACAATGAAGCAAAAACCAAGCTTCTTTTTCGGATAGCATTTGATGGTCCACAAACAATTGTATATCTCTTATCTTCAATTTGAATTAATCCAATAGATAATTTTAATTCAATGCCCTTGCAAAAATTTCTCTTGCCCTCAATGACAAAAGAACCTTTTGGAAGATATTGACCTGTTGGAGCTCCTTTCTTTACCTGATTAGGGAATACCCAATAAGCATCTCCAGTTGACAATCCGTCTTTCCATGCTCTGCTGAATGATACGGTTGCTTGAGCGGTCTCCTCTACAAAATTTCTATTTTCTTGATTTTTCGGATTTTTTACAAGAAAAAAAGGGGAGCCATGAATTTCTGCGTGAAACACTATATCATTTTCAGTCATGTGCTTCCGAATTATTGCAGAATTCGAAGATGCATCTCTTCCACCAATTACTAGATGTCCGTCAGTAGTCACGAACCAACGATACCTTTCATACCAGTGCTTTGATTCTAACGTATTGAATTGAATTTTTTCATGAATTTTTTGTGTTTGATTCTGTATTTTTTCGATTCTTAATCTCAGGTCTTCACCGGCTTTATCTATATTGATAGCCCCACGTTCTAATTCTTTTGCCCTGGAAAATAATAGTGATGAGAATTTTGGGATGTTTGACTCTAACTTTACTCGTTCATTGAAGAGATCCAAATAGGTCAAGCCATTTTCGTGAACAATTTTAGAATCATTATTATCCAAAACAGTCCTGACTGTATTATCGTTCATATCTTGGATACCCATAGATGAAAGTTTCATTAGTTCATGGGCAACATTTCTGAGACTTTTTGATTTAGAAATTACTTGCGTTTTTGCTTTGTTCTGTTCTTCTAAATCATGCTCTAGTTCCAAAATTTTCCTATCTGCTTCTTCCGTTTTCAGATCCCTTCCGATTGTTAATATCTCATTACTCAGTACTTGGTCGATCCCATCCATGTATGTCTCGACTTTCTTTACATTAGCTTCTTTTGACATGGTAATAGGCGACGCGTCAACTGCTAAGCCCAGCTTGTCTAGAATAACTGATGGTTCATGATTTTTTTCATCAGTGACTTTATTGGTTATTTCTTTAGTTTTTTCATAGATAGTTTCAATATCATTATAATTAAGGAGGTTCACATACTTTGTATTAATAGCAGATTGCAATAGTATTTCTTCAAGATATTTCCTTGGTAACGATGTACAATTACCCAACCATTTTACCACTTCAGTATTGTTGGGTTGTAGATTTGAGTTTTTCTTCATGCTTTCTAAAGAAATTTGCAGAACATCTTCTCCTCGCTTAGGGGGCAGAACATATTCGGACCCAGCCCTAAGTGTTCGGTGTCTTACATCAACAGGATTCAGGATCGAAAGGATCTTCATTGATTCATCGCATAAAATGATATTGCCTTTTCCAAAAATTTCAACTATCAATTTCCTTACTTTTTCATCTCTATTTACAAAATGAAGGAAAAAAATTCTCTCGCTTCCAGGTTGCGAGACAGAGCTTATTTTTGCCCTTTCTATCTCACGACTGAATACATTTGCAAATTGGCTTTCTTCTACCTGTCTGTATTTTTTATTTGTAAACCATATCCCTTTGGTAGAAACCATAAACATGATATCAGATTCAACTGGATGATGTAATTTCATAAGAATAGAATTTTTTGTAATTGAGGAAATATTACTTACGTAATATCCCGTTGATACCTTGGATCTTATCTTGTTTACAAGATAATGGAGCTCGATTCCTGATAATTCCATATAAATGAGTTTAGATGAGGATGAATATTAATTAAAAATTCAAATAGTCAATCGAAAGGAATTAAACCTGCAATCAATGTGGAAAAACCAATTGGATCAACTTGATAAGATATACTACATGAGAGCCTTTTTAGGAGTAATCTGTGGGATTATTCTGGGTTTTATATTTAATTCAATGGGTGCGAGTTCAAACTTATCTGTCATTCCTAACTCTCCCTCTATAATCATCGTAGTAGCACTATTTTTCTATATTATATCGTATGTCATCGCAAAAAGAATTGGTTTGAGATTAAGAACTGAAGATAGGAAAAAAATTTCTAC
>DATCWH010000072.1:0-21577 GCA_036566445.1 Nitrososphaeraceae archaeon | reverse complement strand
TTGGCAAAATTACTTTGAAAATCTTAATTTTTGATAATGAGGAGGAGGAGGAGGTCCTATTTTTTCTGTCATGTTCCTTTTTTGTTTGCTGTAAATTATTGTTGATATTACTTTGCGCAGCGTCATCGTCATCATTGTCATCGTCAGCTGTACTTGCTACGCTTGTATGTCCGGTTTCTCGTTTCCTTTTTATTTGATCAAACGCAGGGGAGACAAAACCAAATATTTCTTTAATTGTGATTGGCAGCGAACATATCAGGCCAATTAGCAATGAGATGTAAACCTGAGCAAAGAACACCTGACCAGGTGCTGTTTGAATAAGCTTTACCTCTGATGGAAGTAATGTATCCATCATAAAAGATGTCAACTGGAGTGCTATATTGTCAAATGGGTCTGGGTACGGATAGTATAATTTAAGATAATTTAGTTGACCTGCATCCTGGGATGGGAGTCCAATAGGGATAACTGCTGATTTTATGCCAAAACTCATTGAAAAAATAGTTATAATTGCAATGCAAATTATTATGCGAACTATCCTTACTCTTAGTTCATCGATATGTTCAGCTACTGACATCCCAGATGAAGACATTACAATATTCGAAAATATGTAATCTCGATATAATAATTATATTGAATTATCAATGCATATTCAAGAAAAGCATCCAAATGAATACTTGTTATAAAACTTTTTAATAGAATTTAAGATCATTTACATTTGTTAGTAGAATAAATAAAATGATTCAACTTTTATGAATATAACCCATTGATATACATAATGAGTTCTTGGCGCTGAAGGAAATATTACTTTCTCAAGAGAACATAATGTTCAGAACAAAGACAAAACTAAAATGTACACATAAAGAATACAACATCATAATTACAAATCTCAGAATATTACTATATTCTGAAAGAGGACGTTTTTTTAAATCTCCAGATGTGATAAGTGAAAGGCTTGAAAGCATTTATGGTATAGAATACAATGAGGAAGGAATATTATTCAAGACATCGAAAATTAGAATACAGGGAGGCATAAAGTTTGAAATAAGCGGACCAATTTCAGAAGTCAAGCCGGTTTTTAATTTCATTCAATCAATAGTCAATAGACCCGAAAATCCATTAATTAGAAGGCCAGATGATTCATAAAATTGATATGATATCCCCTCTCCCTCCTCTAACGGTATCTCAATCCTAATTAAGATTCTTACTTTCATAATATTATTGTGGTATTCCGAAAAGGCACCTACAATTGAAAGAAAATATTCAAAATCGATTCTTCGTTATTTCAAGGCTGGTTCACATATAGGATTAACAATTAACCCTTATCAAGGATGTCATCACAGGTGTGGATACTGCTATGCAACGTACAAATGGTCACCAGATTTTTATGACAAGATCTATGGGAAAATTAATGCCCCCGAAATATTAGAATCAGAATTAAACAGATGGAAAAATGCATCAATATTACCTGTTATGATATCATCTGCAACAGATGCCTATCAGTATGCAGAAGCCAAATTTGGCATTACAAAAAAGTGTATTCAAGTATTACAACAATATCAAATTCCATTCTATGTATTCACCAAATCATCATTGATTGAACGAGATCTGGATCTATTTCGTAATTATAGTGATAATTGCTTTATAGTGTGGTCGATAACGACTATTGATGAAAAAATAAAACGTATAATAGAACCAGGAACGCCCCCAACGACAAGGACTTTTGATACTATAAGAAAATTTGTCGATTCTGGAATTAACTGCTGCATTAACATTGATCCCATTATTCCTTTTATTACCGATAGTGAGGAACACATACGATCAATCATTGATAAATGCCAACAATTAGGTTTAAGATATATCTCTGGATCAGTCCTGCGATTAAGACATGATATATGGACTAGAATTAGGGAGATTCTTGAATTATTTGGAATTTTGTGTGCGATTAGGGAGTACGAGAGAATATATGGTTTTCAAGAACCTTTTTTGCGTGAGAACAATTTGAGTGCAAATAAAACATACACTGATAAAGTAATGAGCAATCTCAAAAATGAGATTTCAAAAAGGAATATTGTATTTGGTTTCAATGAATTAACAGAACAAATTACTCAACTAAGACAGGGCTATGCAATCTCTTTAAAACAATGCAAGATAAGTGAATTTGTTAACACACACTCACTTATCAAATATTAACAATTAAGAATTGTTAATCTATTTGTACTTAATAGTGCAGAGTTTGTACTTATCCGACCCTTTTCATCTTCGAGCCGCATCGCGGGCATGAGGCCTCTCTATGTTTTGTTCCACAGCTCATACAGTAATAGTTAACTGAATTTCCCGAAAAAGGAGATGACAAAGAACCAAACATTCCCACTCCAGAGCCCATTTTCTTCATCATTCTATAGCGCATATAGAAACTCAATACAAGAAATACGCCTATAATAACCACCCAAGATAGCGGAAATGGAACAAACATTGATATTGTTATGCTTATGCCTATTGATATTACAATCCACAATAGCTGTTGCGTAAGGAATTCTTTATTTTCCATTGTTCAGTATAATAATTGATTAAACAACATTATTAAGGTTAACTATTTTCAAATGAATTTATTGACCATATATTTATCACAGTTCTTTGTTATATTGAATATTCAGACGTCCTAAACATCATTCTTTTTGCCAATATATTTACAAATGATTTTCTCCGTGGTTATACTAAATTCTGACATCCTCATCTAACAACAATTTTGAACATATTAGTTAGCTTGTGATATCCGTACAGCTTTTTCCAGATTAATATTCCCACGTAAGCTGAAACAAGCGATACCGGCACTAAAACAGGTACAATAAATTTCCACAAAAGTTGTTCGAATATGATTACGCTTTCAAAGGTAATTAGATCTATTCCAAAATAGGCTTTGAACATATTCACTGACCATGGAAAATAGAGTGTGACAAAGAAGAGCGAGATGGCAATTGAAAAAATAGTGCGTTGGTAGTCTTTATTTGAAAAAATATGAAATAATTTGTTATTATTTTTGGTATAAATAGAAACAATATCTAAAGCTAAAGGTATGAGTAAGTTTAGAAGATAAAGAGGAAATAAGCCTACGAAATACATATTTGAAATAATTGTGGCTAATGATTGTAATGTCATCAATATTGCAGCTACAACTGTCATTCGAAAAGGAAATGAGAGGCTTTGTACAGAGTAAAAAATTATAGCTGTAAATACAGCAGGGAGAGTTGATCCCAATACCAACGCAGCTACTGGAGAAGGATTAAAATCAAAGTATTGACCTTCGGAGAAAGGAAGCGTAAACATAAAGACAAGGTTGATAAGAACCATCCAAAGAATTCCATAACAAATCATTTCAGATATTATCTTGAGTTTTTTATGCGTTTGATACAAATGGGTTCCAATTAGTGCACCAATAATCGAAAGCAGCATTCCGCTAATTAGCATAAGATGTGGAGGACTCAGGAGACCATCAAATCCAAAATTTGTGTGCCACCAATTATCAAATTGACCGGAGAATACTTCTACAAGACATCCTAAAGCAATTAACTTTAATGGATTAGGAATTTTATGATATATGGAAAGTGAGCTTTTTAGCGTAAGGTCATGTCTTATTGAATATATTAATCCTGAAAGTGTAGCAATCAAGGATAAGCCTACTCCTGAATATAACACTGAATGTGGCGGAGTGAAGAAAGATTCAACGTTAACAACTCCATGCCATATAATATCCCAATTAGCAGCTCCCACCTGCAATGCTACTCCTATCGAAACCAGAAAATAGACCCAAAGTAAGCTGGATGATAATTCCTCATTCCTTAAGTCCAAAATATAGAGTAATCATCCTTTGCACAAATTTATTCTTATCAGGACCTAAGAATTCGAGATTTCATTCTTAAACTGCCATAATCTTATACACTATAATCTACATAATAGAAATGAAGGTGAAATTGTGCTGGATTTTTTTGAAATGGAAAAGGTCCTGGAAGAATTGGTTCGTTCATTAGCCGCTCCAAGTGCAACCACATGGTTTAAAGTAACAGGCAATAAGAAGCCAAACCCTGATGAATACAGGAAGAAGGTAGTTGAGTTTATGAACTTATTTGAGTCTTCGCTATCATTGGGATACCGAAACAACATAAATTCAAAAGATATCTTGGATTTTATCAAAAAAGGAGTCAGGGACCATGTCGATGTTGTTTTATCAGGCAAAAACAAAGATGTAGAAAAAAGATACAAGTATTATGTGGATTATGGATAAATACGTTGAACATGGGGCGATTATAATACAACTTAATCTAACAAAGTTAAAAATAACAATTGAATCAGATTACACTAATATCATGTTAGTAAAATAATGAATTAGGTATGAATAAGAAAGAATCAGCTAAGAGAAAGATTACAGGTAAGGAATTATCCTCGCAAGACGAATTTAATATTAAACTGGATACCTTAGTTGAGTTATTAAACAGTAAAGGGATCTTGAGCAAAAGGGAATATGAAAGAAAGTCAACTATGAGATTGCACGAAATTTCAAAAGCTAGGGCATTTGAGGATCTAGATGAAGAAATTTAACATGAATTAAATTAGTGACCAAGTATGGACGGCGGTTTTGTTATCAATCGATCTTAATTTCTATATTGGTTTCTAAAACTAAATTATTATTATTACCTTTTGCGATAACGGAGAAACATGTAGTGGATTGTACAATATATGCTAAACTGCCTTCATTCTCTTAAAAGAGAAGATTCCAATCAGAGTCATAAATAGAGTAAACAATAAGAGTATTCCAAGATCTAGCTCAAAAGAATACGTTCCTAAATGTAATATACTATTTCTTAATGCATCTACTGAATACGTAGCTGGATCCACAAGAGTAATGAACTTTAGCCACGCCGGTAAATTATCTATCGGAAATAGTGCGCCACTTAGGAAAAATAACGGAAAGACAACAAAACTTACAATTAATTGAAATCCTTCCAAACTCTCGATATAGCTCCCAAAGGTTAGACCCAGCGATGTGAGACCAAATGAAAGTATCAATACAATTGATATTATTTGGAGTAACGATATAACATCGTAATTTATCCCTAATGCCATACCAATTACTAGAATAATAGCAACTTGAAAAAGTGAAGTGGTCATACCACCAAGAGTTTTACCAATAAAAACTGTAGTTCTACTTGATGGAGCAACCATTACGCTTTTGAGAAAATCAAATTTTCTATCCCAGATTATATACGAACCAAAAAAAACAGAAGTGAAAATGACGGACATACAAATAATCCCAGGAAAAATAAACTTTTGATAATCTATTCCTATTTGCAGGTTGGTTGATCCAAGGCCAGATCCTATTACAAATAACCAAAGGAGGGGTGTAAAAGTTGAAGCAATAAGTCTACTCCTCTCACGTAGAAACACCTTAAATTCTCTAAGCCATAATGCATAAAGTTGTCCCAGTATTATATTTAAATTATGATTTCTTGTACTGAGCATATCTTTGCATAAACCCCCCTTCAGGACTGTCTCCAGATAATGAATTCCCTGAAAATTTCAAGAATACGTCATTTAACGTAGGTTTGTTATATTCTATGGATTGCACACCCTTTAAATTTCTTATCAATCTATGCAAGTTTGAATTTACTTCATCCATGTAAATAATTACAGAATTGTCATTTTGCTCCACTCTATGCACAAAATCGAAATGAGTAAAATTGCTGGCAGAAGGAATTCCATCCATGAAGGTTATTTTTACAATGTCACCACCGATTTCGTGTTTTAATTTTGACGGTGAATCCAATGCAATTATTTTTCCACTGCTGATAAAGCCAATTCTGTCACATAACATATCGGCCTCCTCCATGTAATGTGTAGTTAGTATTATCGTTACTTTTTCTTCTCTTACCATTTTTTTGATATATCTCCACATAGTATCTCTACTTTGTGGATCTAAACCGAGTGTGGGTTCATCCAAGAAAAAAACTTTCGGATGATGTAAGAGTCCTCTTGCTATTTCAAGTCTCCTCCTCATTCCACCAGAGTATTTCTTTACTTGGTCGTTTTTTCTCTCTTCCAATCCCACTAATTTTAAAACTTCTGAAATTCTTTTTTCTCTTATCTTACGAGGTATCCCGTAGAGTAACGCATGGACCTTAAGATTTTCATATCCAGTAAGCATATCATCGCTACTTGGGGCTTGAAAAACCACACCTATACTTTCCCTTACCTTAGTAGCGTCGTGCAAAACATCAAAACCATTTACAATCGCACCGCCTTCTGTTGGCTTTAGCAGAGTAGCTAGTATATGGATAAGGGTTGTCTTTCCTGCACCGTTCGGACCTAAAAGTCCAAATATTTCATTTTCGTTAACTTTAAAACTCAAACCTTGTAGCGCATAGAAGTCTCCGTACTTCTTGACAAGGTTGTTTATAATTATCAAGTGATTTAAATTGTTCGCTAACCCATTAAAATATCCTTAGTAATATTTATCGTGTATTGATAGGTCATGGCAATCAGAGCCTCGTGTCATGTTAATTATATTAGAGTGTGGGTGTAAACTCTGGAAGGTAGCTAACTACTTTTTTTAGTGGAATGCTATGAGCACTCGAAAATAACGACTCATCATGTATATCATTCAACCATAAATGCAGTTATTAATTATTATAAATTGCTAAGATTATGAATACAGAACAATCTTGCTCATAATCCAATTCTATTTTATATTTCATATTCAAGTATTTTTGAATCCTAATATTACATAGAATTTCAAATGTGAAGCAGTTTTTAGATACTTTTAAATTCAGATATTTACGATCTGGAAACCCTGAATATCTCCACCAGAAATTTTCTTATGTTACTATATTAAGAGTCAAACTTTTCAGGCTTAATGTACAAGTCAGCTTAGACTCTAGGTAATACTTTTCTCCGAGAGCAAAGGCATCCAAATGTCTAATAATCTATATGTTCATCCTCAATTGTCAAAATATTATTTCTATGTTCTTGAGTGAAAGATCCTTTTATTTTTAGATTCATCAACAGTTTAACTACAAATAGCATTATGTAAATTTAACATATATTAGTTAATTTTAATACGGGCAATATGGTGATAATTATCGTGTTTTTTAGAAGAAAAAAGGAAGCAGATGAAGTAAGAAGAAGAATAGTATTGACAAAACAGATTACAAATAGTGTTATAACTTACGCAAAGTCATGGCATCCGAATGAGGGAATATTGATTTTGCAAGGTAAAAAAGAGAAAAATGTGATCAAAGCAACGGGTTTGGTTATTCCCCCCTTTTCAACACATGGTCCTTATTATTCAGGTTTTCCTGTGTATGAACTTCCTTTTGATTTATCATATATTGGAACCATTCATTCGCATCCAAGTAGATCCAATAAGCCGTCATTAGAGGATTTGAATCATTTTTTTGGGCTTGTATCATTGATAATTTGTTACCCATATGACGTTGAAGACATAGCGGCCTTTGATCGCAATGGAAATAAGCTGAATCTTGAAACTGAATAGCTTTATTAACACATTTTTCAAATTACATCAAAAAGTCTATATTGATACATTAACAAAATCAAAAAAAATTTAAAACATTATATTGATTGGTGCCTATCGGTGAAACGAACCCCAACCAAGGACTATTTCATCAATGAGTTCAAGACAGACATACGAATATTTCCAAATATTTTGTCTTTTTTCTCACTTATCCGTGATCATAGTAACGTATAGCTAAATTCTATGTAGTTTTTTATGAAACAGGTCTCTAATATTTGATGAGGATAAGGCACATGTAAAATAAAGCCAATCTATATGCCATTACTTTATTCATATTTTCTGTCCAAATCTTGTAATTTTTACAACTTTCCTCGAATACCAACTTTATAGTCACTTAATCTTTAATAACAATTGAGCCGATAATTAGTTAGTTAACCTACAATTTGGATAAAAGAACATCGGAGCATATAACTACTCCCAATTCAC
The DNA here is from genome assembly GCA_036566445.1 of Nitrososphaeraceae archaeon. Taxonomy (GTDB): domain Archaea; phylum Thermoproteota; class Nitrososphaeria; order Nitrososphaerales; family Nitrososphaeraceae; genus TA-21. Next base: position 13,569 of record DATCWH010000072.1, on the reverse strand, counting down.
TGAAACCTGATTCGGAAGTTTCTAAGGATAAAAACTCTTACGCAAATCTCGTGAACGAAGGTTTTCTGGCTGGTCAAAGAATAGCCAAAATCTCTGTTGTAACTTTAATCTGTATTGGAGTTGCAGAGTTGCTTACGGGATATATTAGCGGAAGTGTCGTGGCTACAGCCGATGGGGTAGATTCGATGTCTGATGCAATGATATCCTTTATTGTATTGATAGGTTTGCGATTTGCACGCAGACCTGCAGACAGAAAGTTTCAATTCGGTTACCATAAAGTAGAAAGCTTTGCAGCAATGATAGCTGCAATCGGGATGATCGTTATTGGCGCATTCATAGTTTACCATTCATATGAGGGACTTATCCATCCGAGAGAAATTCAGCAACCGTTACTCACCATGACGGTCCTTGCTATCGCTGGTGGAATATCGTTACACAGAGCGTTTCAGATGCGCAGAATAGCAAATAAATACAATTTACTTTCATTAAAGACCGATGCCAAGAATTCTATAAAGGATGGATCAGCTTCTGTTTTAGGTTTCTTGAGTGTACTGCTAGCAACTCAGTTTGGATTTTTACAGGCTGACGCTATAGGAGGACTTATTATTGCTGGTTTCATATTCTCTGTCGCCTATATTTCATTGAAACAATCATCACTGATATTAGTTGATGCCTGGCATAATCCTGTCAGTGCAGATTATATCAAGAGATTGGTAGAACAAAAATTCGAAGGTGGTGTTAACATACGATCAATTAAATTGAGACAGACCGGTATTATCTCACGAGCTGAAATTCATGTCGAAATGGATGGAAATAAACCATTAAATGAGGTAGAAATGGTTTTGCTAAACACTGAAAAGGTGATTAAATCCAATATACCCAGTATGGATGTAGTTTTGGTTGTTCCTCATGTACAGCACAAGTCAAATAGAAGTTTATGATCTGCGCTTCAAATGACGGCAGTTAAAAATTTTAGATGGATTGAACGGTATTTGCAGTTTATCAGCCTAGAAAATTGAATATGTCTTATTTATCTCCAGTATAGTTTCATTCATCCTTGATTCAATAAGACTACAAATTTCAACTTCAAAATTTTTCATATTATCTAAAACCCAATTTATAAGTTCGATCCTTTTTTTGATCATTTTACTGAATATAAGTCTAATTTAATAAGTAATTTTTCATCTAAACCATATTTTCGTAATATTGACTTGACTAAACTATCTACCATGGTTCGGATGGAGGAGACTTTGCTTATGTTATGTTTTGAGAGCATACCTTTAAAATGAAGTTGACCTAGAATTACTTGCAATGATGCGATCAAAACTTCTCTCAATGTTATTCATTGTGTCTGCAACCATATTTGTATCAGGAGCAATACAAAACACTGCTATGGCAGATCCGTATTCGCAACAAAAACAAGGATATTCTGATCATGACAAAATGATGATGAAGCCGGGATCGTATGCGTTTGGAACCATTGCAAGTTTACAAAACGATGAAAATGGTAATCCCACATGGATTGTTTCAGGTCTTTACAAAGGCAGTCTATCAATGAATAACAAAACACAAGATGGAGCCGCAACAGGTAGTCTTCCAAATGCAACATTGAATTCCAAATTTAATATGGTAATGACAAATGGATCTGCTATGCATGATCACAGGATCTATGACTTTACACTTACAAATATGTCAATGCCAAATAACTCTACAACAGTGTTTAATGGAACTGCTAGTATAACCATGAGACAAGGACCAGTAACTGGCGCCCCACTCAGCATAAAAGCGATGGATAACAATGCCGTAAGTATATGGGTAGATCCAACCAAGATACAAAACCACTTTGGGAATACACCAATATTTGGTACGATAGAAAAGCTGTTAGAAGTACGTAAGTAGAGAGACTGAAGAGTATTTGAAATTCCGTAGGTTAGGAGCGTGAAATAACTAAATAATTTTATTTTGGCTGCTTCAAACTAGATAAAAAATCGAATCTAAAATTCTTAATTTGTTATGCAATTTATCGGACTCAAATATTGAATCAGTTTGAAATCTTTTCTATTTTGTTCAGTTGCTCATTAGGATTGGCTGTATCAAGACAGGCTTGCAAGCCGTTACTCCAACAGCATTATACAGGAGGGGATAAGACATCATTTCATCAAACATGTTTCTTTCGCTTTTATCCAATGCATGTCTAAATGGTTTCCATTTCCATCTCTCTATCTCTGATGCGATTCGATATAAGGAATTGTTCGTCACATAATTTATTATCGTGAATTTTACAATTTAAAATCTAAATCACGGGGGAGGGGAGGAGAGATAAGACGAGAAAAACTCTATCGGAATTTTTAATAACTCCTAACCTTCAACAAAGTAGCCTTGAGTCAAAATGATAGGTGTGTATGCGGACATAAAAGATTTCATCATGTTCGAAAGTCATCCAAGAATGGCCCTACGAAATGTAGTAAGTGTGATTGTCCGAAATTTAGAATTCCTAATTAGCGAATATCATAATAAAGTTTAAATGATCTCTAAGCATACGGAAATTGGATTATAAGTCATTTTATAATAAATACCGGTGGAGCCATTTATCGGGTGAGATGGACAGCTCCACCAGGCGCTCTACATTTAAGTAGAGGTTTACCATGCAAAACAACGATATAAAAATCATTCTGATAGATGATAACAATTTAAAAACTTTTCATCAAACTTTACTAACGACAAGTGCCATTTGACCATTGATAACTTTCCATTCCCAATCGAGTTTATCCCCATCTGTTAGTCTCCATTGTCTCACAATACTCATAGGTATGGTGGTTCGTAAAGAAGCAAATTTCGATGATGCCTTAGTAGCAACTGTTATTTCTCCCATTCTTGACATGACACTATACCTAGGTTTATGCTTTCTTATAATCTCTACCTAGTACTTGGACATGACCTCTACCTATAGATCTATTAATAGGTATATTGCTAGGTATAGTATGTCACCGTACAAGCGAGTGAATGGAAAGAAAACCCGACTTTGTAGGTATGAATGTGGCACCCTGATTTGGTGGGATGAATCCAGGTTTGCACGCCCCGACTCCGGCAACATCGTGTAATCGTGAATAAGACATCATTTCATCAAACATCTTTCTTTCGCTTTTATCCAATTCCTGTCTAAATGACTACCATTTCCTTTTTTCCTCATTCTGTTGCAATTAGATACGAAGGTACAGTTCGACCCATAATTTCATTTTCATTAATCAGAATTTAAAATCAAAGTGACTGACAAGGGGAGGAAGGTAATCGACTCAACCTGCGTTCACGAAAAACTATGATGTATAACCAAGGTATGTTGCAAACTGATAAAACAAATATAAAGATATTCTATATTACATTAAAAAATATTATAGCAATGATGCTTGAAAAATTGAGAGATAAGGCATTCTTTCAAAATACGATCGATGTGTGGATAGCCTTTTGTGAAGAAAGGGGGATTGATTGGTACAATATTGAGGCGTATCGTAATTTCATAAATTATCTGAATTCGAGAGGACTAAAAATGCAAAAATTTCCGCTCTGTATTAAGGAATCCGGGGGCCTCTATGAGAGGGGAAAAGAAAAGGCCAAGTTTTTAGAGGAATTATCTCATTATTCTGATAATAACTCTTCTGCCTATACCTTAAAGCTCAGTGGCGAGGTAATCAGTAAAATCCGCAGCTTTAACATTTCATAAATGGCAATTATGTTCTCTACCCAAAATGGATGTCTTGAATAATTAATCATGAAATATGTTACTAAAGAGAGTATTCTGTTTACCTTTTTATGAAGAAAAAGTATTAAAATTTTTAATTTGCAGGTATTGTCGGCGACTATGAGATCTGTGTAATATTTGAAATTGTTAAATTACTGTTTTTGAACTCTAAAGTTTGTTTCCATATTCGAGGAGATATAGCCTGGGGCACTGGCGTTCACACTCACTACAAAATTTCCTACTTTTGCATTTTTTGGTATATTTAGTGATACATTGGCAGTGTTATTATTCATTGAAAATTTCTTTATAATTTTGTTTGACGAGTCCATTATCTGTCCCTTTATTGTCGCATTGTTTATTTTATCGTCAGAATTGACATCAAACAGATCAATTTTTATGATCTGCTCTTCACCTTTGGTAACAGGATTATTATTGATTAAAGTTTGGATTACTAGATTTCTTGGTTCAGGCTCAAGACCACTATTACTATTTTGTCTGGCATCTTCAACAAATTGATTGCTCATATTTATTTCATTCTGGACATTATTTCCATCTCTAACAATAATATTAACATCATCTGTTGAGGTTATTCCTTTATCATTAGTGACAGTCAGTTCAAATGTAAAAGTAGTATCAGTTGAAACATTCGGAGCAACAAAAGACCATATCATGGTGTTTGCACTTCCTATTGTAACAGTGGGATTGGGAATTTGCTTCCACGAATAAGATAAAATAAGACTATCCTTACTCATACTGTTACTACCATTGAGTGTCACTGAAGTACCCTCATAGACTGTACGATCTTTTCCTGCATCAGCAAATAATTGAGTTTTGTTAGAGATTGAGAAAAGGCCACTCGAATTTTGGCTTGATTCTATTTCAAGGATTGATGGAGGTGTAGCACTTATTTGAGTATCATTTTTTTGTATGCTATTGTTATCGGCTCTATAAACTCCATTAAATTCATCAGTATTTGATATGTCCACTTCCGAATCATTTGCCTTGATCTCTGGAATAGAAAACTGATAATTATTGATTGAGAAAACATCGCTGTTCTTTGAAGGCTGATTTAAATTTATGCTCGGTTCTGGATTTGATAATTTCAACTCATTATAGGTTATATTAGAATTTGTATCTGATCCTGATCCCGTGATATTCAAATTCCTGATTTGTACCTGACTATTCTTTGATTGAGAAATAATCTTAGTATCATTATTTTCTGTGTTGGCATGAGTGTCTGTAATTAAAATGAGTAATAATATTGGCAATAGACCTAACGTAACAAGTTTATGATATTCTGGATGGTACAACTCGTCAACATTTAAGTCTAAAAAAATCTATAAAAGGTCAGGCTGTAATTCAAATTAAGCATTAATTAAAAAACAGTAGACAACGGCAAAGCCAATACAAAACTACAAAGTGAGATATCCCAGGTACATTGCAATTTCATCTAGAACTAGACGTATTTATAAACAATTGTAGTCAAGAGGATGTAAATTTTTGTTATAGTACGTCCACCATAACTTTACAATAGTGTGTAATCAAGATTGAATTTTGTTGAGTATTACGTTGTTGCACTTTTATGAATGTATTCAGATAGGTATGCTCTTAAAATCGGCGTTTGAAATTAATTAGTCATATAGTGTGATCGTATTTTTTGCCATTTTGCGATCAGGGCATCGGGTCTAATATGTAGTGATTCTGTATCTAGTCGTAACTTGGCCAATGACACGTACTCATTCATTAAATCTATACCTATATACCGTCTATCGAAATTATGAGCTACCTTCGTAGTTTGTCCGCTACCATTGAAAGGATCAAGAATTATGTCACTTTCATATGAATATAGCTTCATGAGTCGGTATGGTATCTCCTCTGGGAATGGACATGGATGTTCGATGTGTCCTGGAGGAACAGGTGCGATATGCCACACTGAATTTGCGATCTCTTTTGTAAATTCTTCATGTGTGGCGGGAAGAATTTCATTTCTGTTTGTTCTTCCGCTATTTACATCGCCCTTTCTCAAAACTAGGATAAATTCATGCATTATATTAGCTCTGAAATATTTAGGATATGGATTAATTACAAATGATCCATATCTATTGGTACCGCCTGTAACTTTGTGCCATATAATCTCTTCATGAAGGTTCCAATTTCCAAACGGTTGCACTAATTTTGATAATAGCATATGAGGTAGTGGTATAATGGTACCATTTACAACCTCATTTCCAATTACTATACAACAGTAACCACCATCCTTAGTTACTCTATAAACTTGATAATTAAAAATTTGAACCATTTCTTCGAGATATTCAGCAGTTTCTCTTCTGGTTTTTCCACGATAATATCCATTCTTCCCAATATGTGCTTCATAGTCTATAGCATTTCTATAAGGCGGAGAAGTAATTGTAAGTTGGATATAATTTGCAGATAGTTCTGAAAGTACTTTCCTGCAATCTCCTTGGATTATGGAATTATGAAATTCAAGTAACATGGAACTATGTTTTCTTTATGTATCAATCCATATTCCACATACTTAAAAAAAATAAACTTGATGATAAATTAAATTAAAAGAATAAACTAGTAACACTGACAACTCCAAGGGGATATGAGATTCTCACTCATCATAAGGTTAAAACTTAGCAGGAGCTGCGAATTGTGAATATGGAAAAGGCATTCAAATGTCCATGCATACTAAAACAAATAGCAGGTACTCGAAAGCGTCAGAATGGTTCCAATGAAAGCATGAACGATAACTAGATACCAATTACTACATAATCAACTGCGGCTGAGCTCACTTATTGAGAGAGTGAAGAATAGGTAAGAATCATGTATGCCGACACCTTATTGAAATGCAAAAGCTTGTCAAATTTTATGGCTAACTGGTGACAGTGCCTGAAATGGTTATAAATTAGATGTACCCACCTGTTGCATGAACGGTTAGAAAGTTATCAACATAGAATAAAAAAGTTAGTTACTTTCATTGTACAATTTATGATCATTCTGAGCAGTAAAAGTCCACTGTAGAAAATAAATTTAATTTCGCGATTCATAATTTGATACTTGTACAAGTATCGAAAGGTAATTTAGGTGCATATGTTTGGTAATGAACGGAATTAATTACTATATTACTCTATATTACTTTTCCAAAATAAATTCATCTACTGGCATACCAAAATGTCTTCCAGATGAAGATTTGGTATAAGCTAAGACTTCATCACCGACCTTTAGATCAGTGACTGATACTAGCTTGTCGTCTTTTGTAATTAACCTTATTGTTTCAGCATTCTGCAAGATTACAGATCCAGTAGAATCGTCAATTTGGGCCTTTACCAATCTCATTGGTCGAGATTCTATTTTCGATCTTCCTACAGTCGATTTTCTACTAGTGCCATCCCTACTGACCACGAGGATTTCCACTCCCGCTTCGAGCTCGGACAAGTATTTTGTAGTCCCATCTGACATAGCAGTATAGCAATGAACGGCGCCTGCATTTACTCTAAATGGTCGCGGGGAGGTAAATGAAGAGCCTACAGATTCGTTGTGTACAAGAAACAAAAAATTTGATTTACTACCTATTAGCATACCTTCACCCATCGTCATCATTGATACCGTATCTACGCATACTCTATCACCCATCCCAACATCCTTTAATTCTAATATCTTTGCATATTCTAAATTGAAAGTAGGATTATCAAGCAAGTCACGCGAATTCTCAACCTGATTTACATCATCTGTTTCCAATATAACGCCATCAACACCAAGTTCTAGAACAGAGAACATTGTTCTAATTTCCTCAGAATTTTTTGTTATTGTGTATATTTTTGTCCCTGTCTTTTGGAGTTTGGCTATGAGATTTTCTAGAGGTATTATCTTCCAATCAGTTACCTCAACAATTACAAAATCTGCTCCATATTTGGAGGCAAGGACAATTTCTTCCAAATCATTATTATTTGATATCTTTTTCACATAACCTACACTCTTGTGAAGGTTTTTCTTGTCTTCCTTCAATGAATCCAATGTATTGCATACGACAAAATCCGCATTATCAGAATGAAATATTGTTCTGAAATTTTTGTTTATGATAACTGCGGGGTCGCCGTATATTAATGATACATTCGATATTTTGGATAAAAAATCGTCAAGTTTCTCTCTTGCGACAAGTGGCTTTACTATGAGTTCCTTATTTTTTTGAACTGACAATATTCCTCAATGCCTCTTTTGGTTTATCACTGTTAAAAATAATTCTTGATAATGCATGGAGTATCTGGGGAGGATTCTTGTGTTGGAAAATGTTTCGTCCAAAGGTAACGCCAATAGCTCCTGCTTGCATCGCACCGTCACACATATCCAATATGTCCTCATCGGTAGCTGCTTTTGGTCCTCCAGCAATAACCACAGGAACAGGACATGCCCTTACAACCTTTTTAAAAGAATCCCTATCTCCGGTGTAAACAGTTTTAACAATATCTGCTCCTGCCTCTGCACCAATTCTGGCTACATGAGATACTACATCTTCATTATACGGATCCTTAATGTTTTCACCTCTAGGGTACATCATTGCGATTAATGGAACGTTCCACTCATTACATTCGTCAGAAATCGACCCTAATTTTTGAAGCATATCGGGTTCCTCCTTGGCTCCAATATTTATGTGAACTGAAATACCATCAGCCCCAAGCCTTATTGCGCCCTCCACTGCGCCCATCTGTACTTTCTTGTTTGGCGAAGGTCCTAGTGACGTACTAGCGGATAAATGTGCAATTAATCCTACAGTTGGAGGCCGTGGCAATGATTTGATTATCCCTTTGTTTATTATAATACTTGTAACACCAGATTTTTCACATTTGTAAATAAATCCATAAACATCCTCCAAACCGGTTATTGGGCCGTTTGTTATTCCATGGTCCATAGGTATACAAAGCATTTTACCATTCTTTAGAATTCTTGAGAGTCTTATCTGTCTGCCAATAGCCATTAATATGTTAATAATTTTGTTGTCTGACTTAAAAGTGATATGTTTCTTTTATTTTCCGATCTGAAAATGAATCAGGTAATCATGCTTCAAGAAAGAACTTGACAAGAATAATTCCCAGAGATTAATCTACACCATCTCTGAATTTTATAGGGAATACTTAAGGCATAAAAGATTAGTCGCAAATATTCGCTTTTTTTTGAAGTCCAATGGAGCTTTGAAAATTAAAATAAATTAGATGGAATCCAGTTTATCCATAGCAGATGCATGAAAAAATTAATCATCAGAAAATTTTTTTATACGAGAGCCCCATTTCCTCTTTTTTGGGTTCCTATATCTATTACGTCGGCAACTGTTGAGATGAAAATTTTACCATCTCCTGGAGAACCAGTGCTTACAGTATCCAAAATGGTCTTTACTACCTTATCAACTTCTGAATCATCTACAACCGTAGATAGATTCGCCCTAGCTGAAAATTCTGAAGTATATTTTCCCGTGCCCCGACCAGATTGTACTACAGGTTTCTCGCCTTTACCCCTGCCCTTTCCATCTACTATTGTACATCCGCTAAGTCCTATTTTTTTCAGCTCTTCATTTAGCTCCGGGATTTTTTCACTATGAACTATCGCTTCAATACGCTTCATGTTTTCACATAAATATATAAAGAATATAAGGTTTTCAAATAACTTTAATTACATTAAAAATATAACATAATATTGTACGATTATATTATTATCATAGTTCTGTATTTTTAAATTATTATGTCTTGGAAACGATATCTAAAATATAATGGACAGGAAGACTAAAACAAGTATGGAATTGGCAGTTTTTAGAAAAATGGTTCAAGATCATTTTGAATTATAGTAATTATTTTTGTAATTAGACTAAAGTTGTGTTATTATTTGTTTGTAATATCACCATATTGATACTGTGTGTAATAACGTTATATCAAATAGTACAATGTGCGTGAGTTTATCAATCAATCCATTATAATAAATTGGATAAAAGTTGGAAAAGACATAGTATACTTATTTAGAATCTATTTAAATAAATCAATATCCAGAATATTTTTCATTTTGTAAACAAATTCATCAAAAGCATTTTGATTCTCTAGTTTAGTAAAGCTATTATTATCAAAACTCTGTACAATTGTTGAATTATACATAGATTTTTGAAACGACTGCTTTATATCATCTACAGAATCTGAAGTACTTCCATTATTTGCCTGAATTTGTTTATTGTTGTTCAAAGTATTGTTGCTACCGTTTCCTTGTATTCTTTCTTCAGTAGGGCTATCTTTCAGTACAGTATGATTATTTTTTCCTAGGCTAAGACTTGAAGGCAATTCGTTCTCTAAACTACTTTTTGCAGGATCTTTATCCATATTGGCAGTGTCACTAGCTAGCATGTTTACAGTTTCTCCTATCATTCCATCTATCGAACCAGCTAAGACTTCATTTACCGTCTCAGTTATAGATGATGAGGGATTTGGGGTAGCTGCGTTAGGTTGTGCATTAGGTGTAGTCATGTTAGGTTGTGCATTAGATGATGAGGTGTTTAGGGTAGTTACATTATTTTGTGCATTAATTAATCCATTGTTAGCAAATAAAACAAAGCCTAAGAGGGTCATGGAATAAACAGAATATAATTTGAAATTTCTTGACACTTGAACAGGTCAAGAAAATTACTAATAAATCATCAGGTTCACATGATGTGTCTTCAGGGTAAATAATTGTGATCCTGAGACTCAAAATTTGAATGAGTAATTGTGTTCGTGATTTTTATATTTTTTACTATTGATAGTTCCCAGATCAAAAAATTTTTACATCTGTAAATCAAGCAATAAAAATCCAATTCATAAATTCATTTAAGTCGATATTCTAATTATGTTAAAACCAAAAAACAAGCAAACTCTTCAATTAGGGTTTACTAAACATAGTTTATTTATTGTGTAAGTACGACAATATATCAGTCAGAGTAATAAGAATTAATCTAATGCGTGTAGAATGAAAATATGGATAAATGCGTTACTGATTATAAATATAGTCTATTGTCTAAGGAACGGTTTTAATATGTAAGAAAAGAAATAAAATTATCATTCCATTAAATGCCTAACATCTCCTTCCAAAATGCCAGATTCATTGTGTAGTCTATCAATGTGTTTTGAAAGGCCTTCTTTTGTATCAAAAGGAGAACCACAATATGCACAACTAAACTTTGCCTTGCTAGAATCCTTCACATATTCTATTGCTTTGGTATCGATAATACATACTGGTGTTCCATGAAGGACTTCATCTATAGATGAAAGAGCAATCTCCTCCATTTTCCTGGAAATATCCTCACGCGAAATTATTCCAAGAACTGCAGAATATGCATGGACCATTAATTGTCTTACATTACGCTTATTCATGATTGTAAGAGCGTCCTTTATAGTGTTTTGTGGATTGACTGCAAGAACCGGAGACGTCATTATTTCCCTCAGTTTAATCTTAGAAGGATTCTTGCCTTCAGATGTTACCTTATATAGTATATCTGTTTTGCTCACCATTCCTACCACCTCTCCCAAGTGGGATGCAAGCACACTGCGCTGATTTTTTTCTTTCATTCTCTTTATTGCTTCATCTAGAGTCCTATCTGCCTCTAGTATAATTGCATCATTGTTCATTAAATTTCCAACAGACCATGAAAGGAGCGATGAAATGCTTTCCGAAACTAGGGCACTTGTCATGAATATATTATTGAGAGGATATATTTATATATATAGTAAGTTTAACCCGCGTATATTTAGATTAGTTACCTTATACTACGGACGGGCAAGATAAGCGAATGTCTGTAATTCAAGAAGGTTCTAACAGCAAAGAAAAAGAAGATGAGATATATTTCAATTTCATAAACTCTATCAAGTCAGACGTAACAAAGGAAATCTACGAATATAACATTAAGGTTTTCATGAAGTTCTGTGGGGTAGAGAATTTCAATGATTTATTCATGATGTCAAACCCACAGACTCAAATCATAAAACATTTAATGACATTAAGGGAGAAAGGATTATCTTCCAACTCAATTTCAACAAGACTCAACGCAATTTACCATTTCTACGACATCAATGATGTAGCATTAAACAAGAAGAAAATAAACATGTTCAAAGGCGAATATACAAGGAAAGTTGTAGACAGGGCCTATACACATGAAGAGATTAAAAAAATACTAGATGTTTCTGATCTGAGGTCGAAAATTATCACTTTATTGATGTCTACTGCCGGTATTAGAATAGGTGGCCTACCTTCTCTTAATTCTATTGATAATGATCAAAAATCCCTTGTTTTTTATCTTCTATTTTTTTATCCCAAAGTGGAATGGCAGCACAATCTTTACATTCTAAATAAACATCTACTATATTCTGCTTATCTAATATCTTGTCTCGATGGCGAGCGATAATTTTCCGCTTTCCGCAAATACTGCATGTTGAAAATTTATCTACCAAATTCATTTTTTATAATTTGATTGTTTATATCGCACAGCCGATATAAAAATTTACTTTTATTTTATGACGTTAACACGATCACTGTAAATACGCAATAATGGATCAATCTCTTTATCTTTCTTTTTGATTTTCCCAATCTGTTGCATCCAAATCACTAGCATCCCACCATTCTTTTACATCATCTTTGCCATTGTTATCTCCGTCAACAAGTCCATAAGTATATTGCATAGTAATAAAAACCGCAGTTGAAATTACTGTTATCATCCCGACAATCCACCACCGTCTACTCATTTTTATTTTACCTATCTGAGGACATCGTTATTACGTAGTGGTCAAAATCGTCTACTGCCGAATCATATACCGATACACTAAACCAATATTCTTGTTGTGGTTTCATCGTAGACTGCATTGAAGGCTTTAGTTTGTCATAAATTGGAGGTTTTACGAAGTGAATAATTAATCCATTTTCATTATCACTAGAATCGTAAGTTTGAACACTCATAGATAGTCGGGTTAATGTCTCATTAGATATGTTCTTAATCGTTCCTTGAATCTCATACCTATTGTCTAATCTAACCGTCTTTAAATCCTTGACAGTAAATGTCTTACTTTTAAAAATCCCTGTCGGCTCTTTCGCACTTGTTCGATTATCATCATCCTTTACGTCAGGGAACATCTTTACGAATTCTTCCGCTTCCTCTTCCGTGAACTCTCCGGATTTAATAAGTTCATTAATCATATTTTCCTTTTCTGAAATTCCGTAAGCATATTGCATTAAAAGTCCAACTGTCAGACTAATAGCAATACTTGCCAATGTTATCATTGTATGTTTTTCAAAGTCATAAGTAAATAATAAACTCATTTCTTATTTACCATTACCACAATCCAAGATTGCAAGAGATGAATTTCACTTGATTATTGATTAGTAGATACCTCACATTAGAAAATCAATAATCAATATTTTGTAGCCACACTAGAATAGTATCAAAATTCTGAATTATTTAACACATTTTTTTCCCTGAAGTCTTAAGTATTATCTATACTAAAGAACAGTTAGCGACTATCTAAAATATGATCAACCCATATAATATTTCAAAACTCAAACTCATTTCTTTGGTGACGGGAGCGATCAATTTCCTCATGCAAAACAATAAAGCGTTACATTTAGTGATAATAACTGGTGCGTTATTATCGTTGCTACTCGTCTCAACCACATGCTCGAATTTCGTCTACGCACAAAATAAATTTAGGGCGAAACTTGACGCAGATAACTTGGTTCCACCTGTTGATTCCCCAGCCAAGGGCGTAGTCAATTTCAAGGTAAAAAATGACGCCATACAATCCAAGATCAATATAACTGGGATAACAGATGTG
>DATCWH010000060.1:0-14595 GCA_036566445.1 Nitrososphaeraceae archaeon | reverse complement strand
AAGCGATAAGGTCTTATGAAAAAGCTATTGAAATAAATCCAGACTATGCTAATGCATGGTATAACAAAGGCATAATTCTTGAGAAATTAGGCATGGATGATGAAGCAATAAGGTCTTATGAAAAAGCTATTGAAATAAATCCAGATGACGCTTACGCATGGTATAACAAAGGCATAATTCTTGCGAAATTAGGGAAAGATAAGGAAGCGATAGGGTCTTATGAAAAAGCTATTGAAATAAATCCAGATGACGCTTACGCATGGTATAACGAAGGCATAATTCTTGCGAAATTAGGGAAAGATAAGGAAGCGATAAGCTCTTATGAAAAAGCTATTGAAATAAATCCAGATGACGCTTACGCATGGTGTAACAAAGGCATAATTCTTGAGAAATTAGGCATGGATGATGAAGCAATAAGGTCTTATGAAAAAGCTATTGAAATAAATCCAGACTATGCTGATTCATGGTATAACAAAGGCATAATTCTTGAGAAATTAGGCATGGATGATGAAGCAATAAGGTCTTATGAAAAAGCTATTAAAATAAATCCAGACTATGCTGATGCATGGAATAACAAGGGAACAATTCTTGATAAATTAGGGAAAGATAAGGAAGCGATAAGGTCTTATGAAAAAGCTGTAGAACTGAAACCGGATTTTGCTTATGCATGGTATAACAAAGGTGTAATTCTTGATAAATTAGGGAAAGATGATGAAGCGATAAGCTCTTATGAAAAAGCTATTGAAATAAATCCAGACTATGCTGATGCATGGAATAACAAAGGCATAATTCTTGTGAAATTAGGGAAATATAAGGAAGCTAGAAAATGTTATGATAAAGCAAAAAAAACCAAAGTGTTTAAAAAATAATAGTGTAGAGAAAAGGAATATCATTCTCTCATGTTGTAAGGTCAGTTCATAAAAACTGTATGAAATTAACGTGATTGTTAAGTTATTGCGTGTTAAAGCACATATAGAAGTAAAGTGTATGTACTACCTGTAGGTAACGGCCCAACTAACACTGATGTGGCCGGAGGCGCGATACTTGTGTATGTAATTCAAATTTAGGAATCAGAATAATTTAGGTAAGTATAGAGTTATGGTTCAATGACAGTTCCTACTTTATGGAAAAACCGCATCCTACTTTCTATAAGTCAGGCTGGTCTAATTAATAATTTGATGCAAGCAATCGGTGTGGTTAATGATCACACAATAAATTGTTTTAGATATGCGGAATTGAAAAAATAAAATATTTTCTTATATCTATGTTACAGATGAGGTGGAATGAAAGCTTTTAACAACTACAATGTCCACAGTGCAGATGTAAATGTGTTACTAAAACAATAACTAAAAATCAGATGTTAAGTTTAGATCTACATCTTAAATCAATTCGTAGATTCTTTAAGGATTCTCTGGATCTACTATTTTTTTATTTTACCAATATTCATTTTTTATTATTAAAATATACTCAAAAATCAAAATGAATTTGATCTGATTTTGTGCTTATTTCCCGTCGGCGTAGAGAACTAGAAATTAATTATAAGTTTATTCCTGAATAAGTAGATATAATCAGTCAATTCAATATTGTTTAGTTGAAAGATATCGTCCTCTCTATCCAAAATACAGAGATTGAGACATTGGGCAATTTTAAAGAGTTATTTGAATTTGATGGATATAAAATCAAGACTATAAATGTAAAAAAGGACAACATTCCCCATGATGCTGAAAAGTATGCAGCTATAGTCATTTTGGGAGGATACATGTCTGTGTATGAAAACCTACCTTATCTGAATGAGCAACAAGAATTAATAAGAAATGCGAACCAGTATAAAGTCCCACTACTTGGAATCTGTCTAGGCTCGCAATTAATTGCCCAAGCACTTGGAGGCAGAGTCTATAAAGCAGAACAAAAAGAGATTGGATGGTTCGACGTTGTAATAAACAATGAAGGAAAGAATGATATCTTCAATGGGATAGCTAATAAGAATATGAAAGTATTCCAATGGCATGGGGATAGTTATGAACTTCCAAAGTCAGCAACACTTTTGGCCTCCTCGAATCTGTATCCACAAGCATTCAGACTTGGTACTGCTATAGGTATTTTGTTTCACCTTGAAGTAACGCCTGAAATGATTCAAAATTGGATAGGGAATTATGAATCTGAGATGCAAGAAACTGGTGTAACTGCAGATATTATTTTAAATGACAGAAAAGCTGAATTCGAAAGTTTGGCCAAAAACTGTAAAGTGGTGTACTCAAATTTCTCCAAAATTATTGAATTCTGAGAACTAGAAAAATCAGTTCTCCAACGAATTGATATGATTCATACAACACAACAGCTTCTAATTGTATATCATCATCTTTCTCTAGATCTTGCCCGTTTGAATTGACCGATTCAGTCAATTTCCTGCCCTATGCAAAAAGCATACATAATTTAGGAAAGTAAAAAATACATTATTAATCCAGTTTATATGTAATTTATCATTGTTAATAGCATGTTTCGTGCATTTCCCTGCTCTAATACGATTCCATAATAAGTTTTTTATATTCAACTGTGTTGTTAATTGCAGGTGTCACAATGAGATTCAATAAAGATGAAAAAGGAAGCAAAAAAAGTCAAATTGGACATCAAGTGACTCCTATCAAATCGTTACCTTGGTGGTATGAACATTACAAAAGAATTAGGCTATTTCCTTGGTGGACCCGATATAATATTGGTCTAACTAAAGAAGCATCTCATAAAGACGAAATAATGGAATTAGCTACAAATATGGACTTTGATATAAAGGCAACATCTAGAATTATAAGGCACGCTGTCTCTGAATTTTCGAAATATGGTCTTGGATCAGATTATCCTGGTTACCACACGATAGATCATAATCTTGAAGTTGCTTACGTTTCGTTACTCTCGGCAGGAAGTCAAAAATTAGAAAATAAAATGAGTAAAAATGACGTCAAAAATCTTTTTGTAGCCGCACTTTTTCATGATTTTGATCCAAGAAAGGAATTTGAAAAACCCAATGAGGATAATATTGAATTATTTATTAGAACCGATCAAAAATTGGCTAAGCTTATTGACTCATTTGGGATAGATCTGAATATAGTCATTGCTTTAATACATAGAACAACATATCCTTTTCTTGGGGCACAAAAGGAACATGCATTAAAAAGAATGCAAGAGCTATTTTCCTTGGCAGGTATTGATGAAGTAGATACTAGTACAAGGCAACATTATGAAAAACTTGGATTGTTTTTATCTATTTGTGACCGCATCGCGGGATACTGTTTGGGTGATTTTAAATATGCTAAGGAACTTGCAAGGCGCAATGCTCGTGGTATTGGATGGCATTCACAAGTCATTAATGAAAAGTCTGTAGAATATTTTACTGCACTTAAACTAAAAGACGATAAAGATACCTTTGAAAGGGTAATACAGAGTTTACCCGCAGCATATAGGAAGAATTTTTTTGATAACGTTCAAGGTTTCAGGGAGGCTTGGGAAAAAGAACTCGAAATAAAATCATCATTACGTAAAAATGAACTTAATCTCGTAGCAGTTGTAGAAAATATTATGAATGATAGGAATATAATGAATGAGGATATGTTTGATACTATCATGAAGATACGTCAAGAATATTGTTCACCTACAAATTTTAATGATAAAGACTTTCGAAAATCACTTTATGATCCAAGTACGATTCTGATTACACTTAGAATTAATAGTAAGGACGGAAAGATTGTCGGGTATGTAAAAGGTGGACCATTAGAAAAACACAAGCCTAAACGCGGTAGGGATGATGAAAGTTTAGGTAAATTGAATACCATACATATGGAGTCTCTCAGACGTGGTACCTACGATGAAAACATAGGTAAATTGAATTCAGTTTTTATGGAATGGATTGCTATCCAAACTGGGTATCTGGGAGAAAAAGGAGGTCATATGCTCAGATCGGAATTTCTAAAAGAGGCAATAAGGCGTCGTTACAAATATGTTACAAGCTACTATCAAAGAGAACTTATAATCCACAGAAAGAAGAAAGGAGAACCAATTGAAATAGTCCAACAATATGATGCCGCTATGATTGATTACTATAGAATGGATCTGTCCCAATTAATTGAATCAATTCCAATACATTGAGTTAGCAGAATAATTTGCTAAATTACCGTCATTGATCAGCTCTTGCAGTTTTGACAGCAGGCTTCTCCTTGATATATTTTTAATCATTTTTGACCATTCAATGGTATGCAATGGTAGTTTCTAGCATGTAATCAAAAATTATTTGGCTTAGTTCAAGGTCAATCTTCGAGGTTACAGAGTTGTTTGGATATGAAATTTTGGAACGGATCCAGTTTAATAACCTGAAGAGTATTACAAGTACGTGTCTTTTCCAAGTGATGTTTTTTCAAGAATGTTTACAGATAAGAGTACGCAGCTAATGTATCCTAAAGAAGAAGTTCCAAGTCATGATGTAGAAGACATAGTACAAACAAACATCTTCAATGTTATGCTGAATAGAAGATCCCAGAGAAAATTTGAAAATAAAGTTATTGAAGAATGGAAGCTTGAAATGATCTTTGCAGCAGCCGATACTGCGCCAACTGCAGGAGGATTTCAAGGCTTTGAGATATATCACATAAGGAATGAGGGAACTAAGAAAAAGCTCGTTGAAGCTGCCAACAATCAACCATACGTAAATGCACCTGTAGTAATGGTATATTGCATGAACCCAAATAGAGTAAAATTAAACTTTCCGCCAGAGACAATCAGAAAATTCTCTCAACAAGATGCGACTCTTGCAGCTGCATATTCTCAGCTGGCTGCACATGCACTGGGATTGAGCTCTATATGGATAGGCATGTTGGATGAAAAAAAGATAATGGAAATATTAGGCACAGACCTCTTACCATCATCCATTCTTTGTCTAGGATATCCGGTTAAGATGCTTGTACCAAAGCCAAAGAGGAACCTTAAGGATCTTATTCATGAAATCTAATTCCATTATTACATGAAAAATATACAGCCTTTTCCCGCTTAAGCCCTATAAGTGCTTTCACGAGAGATCATGATAAATATTACCTCTACATCATCCTCGGATATTTAATTTAGTCTCTGAAATTGATTATTTACTTGACATACTCGCGCCTGGAAATGCAATCATCGCAATACCTGAGTAAGATGGAATACTCCTCTAGGCTTAGTAATACTTTTAGGGTCGAAGTATCGTAATTTACTAAAAAGAAGAACATTGAATATTATTCTATGAATGCTAAATGCTACTAGTGTCAGTTTGCTGCAACTCTTTACGAAATCTACTCAGGAATTCATGAATTCTTCGGAGTTGAAGATTAACAGAAATTACAAAACTTTCAAGGTCGTTATCATTTTGGGATTTACTATCTACTACAACCATTTCACTTAGATTCAAGAATGCTTCAATATAGGACAAAAAGTCTAATCTTAGAGAATTATCACTTAACTTGTCTCCTAGCTGCCTCGTAGCATCTTCTATCTCATGAATTCTATAGTTGGCAATAGGCATAAAATTCTGCTTTATAAAATATTGCAACTGCTCGTTTGTCATATCTCCTGAGATATAATCGGTTAAATATTCCTTTAATTCTTCTTCTTTTTTCTGTATGTACTCCAAGTGATCTATGATCCTCTTACACTCAAATGCCTTTTTAGATAGTTCATCTAATCTTCTTTGTTCTAATAACGAATCCATCCTATATGTCATAGTTGAAATTTTCGACAGTAGTTCTTCGGCCAACCTTGCAGTTCTGACCTGAAGTATATACACCACAACTGCAATTACTATTCCTATACCTATTTCAATAATTACAGCGACCCAGTTCGGTATATCAAAAGCCAAATTAGATCAATGAAGTCAAATTATGGATTTATATTTTGCAATATCCAAATTATTAATTCCATGAATTTACAATTATTAAGCAATAAAACTGTTCCAAAATTTTAGTCAAGCGATGTTTATTCATACAGAAACGGAGATAATTTATGAATTTTTAGGATGTTTCATATTCAGATTTAAGTTATTAAATAACGATAGCCCTACATTTGATGATGAGAAGAATTTATCTTTATTATTCTTTGATTGGAGTAATATTTGTAGCAGCATTAATTTTTTTATTCATAAAGGAAGAATCTAAAGTTCCATATGCCCTTGAAGTCGACGCTACGAAGGATACGACCGATATCGCTGGTACTTTCTACAGAGTAAGGGTCAATAATGTTGGAATGTATCCACTCTCAAGCATTAGTGTTTATCTGGGTAAAAACGATGTCCAATACCTAGACAACCTTGCACCAGGGCAATCATTTTTCTTTTATCCTAAACCTGATACGGAATTAGAAAGGATCAATATAACCACAAAAGAGGGGATTCATGTAACTACGGATTATCGTACTCCACTGAAAGGTATTGGTTTACCAGGTAGTGGTAGATAGTATCCATGTACGGCTTGAAACGACATATACTAGGTAGTCCTACAAAAAGAATAGTAAAATATAGAGTATAATAAATCAAAATCATGGTTTTATTAAGTCTAACGTGGGGTTGCATACCAGAATTAACTCCACATTGCATGGATATGACTAATTCATCCAGCACGTACTTGGGAATTATCATCGGGGCCATAATTGGTGCAATAATTAGTTGGTGGATTTTCAATAGACAAAAGAAGACTTCTGATAAGCAGGACTACACTCTGAATCGTGTTGAACAAATCGAAAACTATAATGAAAAACTACTGGAGAAAATTAAACATCTTGAAGAACATAATGAAAAACTACTGGAGAAAATATTGGATTTGAATAAAAAAATTGATTCTTTACTTGAAGGTCGATGAAAGCACTCATGCAATAATAAAATATGAAATCTAAGTTTGTGTATTAATAATCGTTACTATGTATTTCTTGATAAAGTAATCAGATTAGGCGACAAATTAACAAAATTCATTTAGATTCTGTTTTTGTCTAATCTTCGACCAAATTATGTTTTGATTGGATCTTGTAGGCTACTATGAAAACAGGCAGTACAATTATGAGAAAATCTATGCAACATAATTCTTTTGTCACTAGCATTCTCTATAATATCTGAAGGGCTGCCGTTAAAAATCTGATCCGATATGAGATTAGACTAAGACAGCCAACCGCACGTCAACGGCTTGCCGTTGCATGATCCTAATCCATTTATTGATATTTGTGAAAACTTTACTCATTATCTCAAGACCATAAAATTGGCTGTTGTTTCTATGTCAACTTTATTCAACACTGACGGTAATATCCTTTAAACGCAGCATGTTTGTAACCTTGACAGAACAACCTCCTCCAGAGAAAAAATCATTCAAACAACAGTATGTTGCATTCCTTATAGCCTTTGGAATAATTGGAATAGCAATTGGTTTTGTTATAGGTCAAGCAGTAAATAAATTGGTCACCGCATTTGTTAAAGATATTATTGATCCCACAATTGGTCTGTTCTTACCTGGAAATCTTGCGAACATGTCTGCAAATGTCACAGGTATACACGGTTCGCCCTTGGAATTCAAGTATGGTGATCTAATTTCAAACATCATAGATTTTTCCATTATTATTTTACTTGTATTCCTCGCATACAAGTTGCTATCAAAATACAAATTAGTTGAGGACAAGACTAAACCAGAAGAGAAGACTAAACCAGAAGAGAAGAAGTAATCAGCCGGAGCTCAAGCATTTTGCCGTATCGATTTGCAATTGACCTATCCACATTATTTAATATCAGTTTTCGACGTGCCAAAGTGTTTTTACGTATTCGGGAATTTGTGACGACATTTCAATCAATCATTAAATTTTAAGCCTCTTGTCAATTTTCTAATCATGGTATTAATAATTAAATGGTTAGGTGGGATTTGGACATAGCATATAGTACAATCCTATTACCTGTATGCTAAGGTAGAAACAGCAGAGGATATTGTGGACGATCGAAGCTGACTTCCTAGAATTAAATATAAAGGTTAAGAAAAATTAATAAAAAAATATTTTGAGTCAATAAAAAAAATTAGGAAATTCCCAAATTAGGGAATGACGATACGGCGATATTTAATTCGCCCTGAATTTTCCTGATCTTGTTTGCATACTCTGTCATTTTGGTGTCGTCGCTTTGTACTTTTGCAATTCGATACCCTTTCCAAGCTTTTCTCAAAGCTCCCCAACTTTGGCCTACAGTATAATTTTGGTTATTTACTGGTTGACTTACTGTCAGTTCTCTTTCATGAATTGAGGCTAATGCCATGTGCTCAAGAGAACAGAAATATACTTACAAGCAATAGTTAGTTTTTTGAAATCATCTAGTAAAAATAATTAGAACATGAGTTGACCTCAAGTATATCGAAAAAATCTCATATACCTGTGTCTATGTTGAATACGTTGAATAGTGATATTTATGGGATTAATAATTAAGTTTTTATATAAATTATAGAAATCATTGTATTTTCATTATTTTTTTCAATATTTCATTAAACCTTTAAATAACTTCGTGGGGTTTATGGGTAGTTGAACAAAACTGTAAACAAAAAAAATCCTGATGATATGTTTACTTGTGCATTATGTGGTAAAACCATTGAAAAAAAGAAGCCAATACAAGGGAAAATAGAAGGAAATGAGTATCTTTTTAACTCGGAGGAATGTATGAGCACGTTTAAAAAACTGGCGAACCTATACGGTGATGAATTTAGGGTCTCCATTTGTAATGATGAACAACACATTTCCAATCCTATTTTGGCCAGTCTTATGCCTAAGGAACATGAATTTGGTAAAATGAAAAATAAGATGGATGCAAATGAAGACGAAACTTTTGAAGTTATTAAAGATCCAGTTCAAGTACAAGAGCTTGCTTTTAAGTTAGCACATTCATCAGAAAATGAAATTTTAGCATTATTCTCTACAGCCAATGCTTTCCACAGACAAGAACGTATGGGTATGATACCCAAATTACAGGAAATAAGAAAAAATAACGATAAATTAAGAGTAAAAATTCTTACTCCATTTGATGATGAAATAAATATAATTTCAAAAAAATTAAGAGATGAAATGGATATTGAAATTATGAACCTTGGAGAAGCATCAAGAATTAGAGCTTCAATTTTACTAGTTGACAGGAAATTTGTATTGTATGTTGAATTAAAAGATGATACAAAATATACCTCATATGAGGCTATTGGAATATCCTTATTTTCTTCGATCAGGTCAACTGTTATTTCTTATGTTACTATTTTTGAAACCATGTGGAAACAACAAGAACTATATCAACAATTATCCGAGATGAAGAAGCAAATAGAAACTTATGAACAAATTAATAGGCAATTAAATGATACAATAGTTGATTTAAAACACCGATTAAACTTCTAGTTCCATTATATGTAGCTTATTCAAGCAACACGAAAGTTAGCAACTACACCGTATTCTGCAAATATTCGGTATTAAAAAAGTTCAGGGGGAATTAAATATCGCCGTATCGTCATTCCCTATTTTGGGAATTTCCTAATTTTTTTTATTGACTTCAAAATATTTCCAGTACTCAGTTTTTTGTCCACAGCTATCGCACACATATATTTCACACAATGTTGGTTTACTAGAGTTAGGTGTTACTTCAATTGTATCTTCCAGATAAAAGGACTCTGAGGCACATTTTCTACACCAGTGACTAGAAGGTAATCCTGATGATTTCGTCTTTCTCTGTTCGTGGAGGTTAAGAGAATTCGAAATAATCATCCCGGTAGAGTCAAGATCGATAAAACCAGAAACAAATGCAGTATTTAGAGTTACTATCATAGGAAGTAGAAGCGCAATATTTTGCTCATGACTCTTATTTTTCATTGGATGATATAGAACAAATATCATTAATAAGAATATCCATAGAAAAATGCCCTGTTTATGCCAAAAATTAGGTAATTTGTAGAAAATTCAAAATCAATACCACTTACATCATGCTAGTTACTAAATTACAATATTAGGAATATTTATTTCAAATTTACCATTTCTACTAATTACAAGATATTTTGAAACACTGCCAAAAGAAATATTTTATTGGTCGTTTTGAACTAATTAGGTGAAAATACCTAAGTAGTTGAGTCACGTATAATATATTGGACCAGCATGTTAGTAAAGGTGGATAAGATAATAGAAGGAAATAAAATCAAAGTTGTTGAACTTGATATTGATAATTACGGATCGGTCATACCTCTTAGAGAGTTAGAATTAAACCTGCCTGAAGATGATTCGGTCATCAAAGTTCTATCATCAACTGAATATGCAGCAATATTTACTGAAGGGGATATTGACGAAGGCGGTGAAACTATTATTTTAGCTAATGGTGTTTCACTCGATGAATTAAATGAGGAGAAAAAGAGGGCGATTGATGCAATGAACAAGAAATAACAGAAGGATCACCTGCCAGATAGAATTTTGATAGTTAATATTGACAGATTTTTTGATTGTTTCATATTTCTTGTTTTCCAGTAATCATTTCATGACCGTTATAGATTGAAAGATCACCTTTAAACTGTGAAATAAGAAATCCTTTTGTTATGCAGTTGTTAAATATAGGCTTATGAAGAATCAGGAATTTCTCAAGAGGGAAGAGCTAGAAAATTTCCTTGTTCAAAGTGGAATAAGAATTGATGATTATCTTTTTACTGCAATGGATGTATCATCCGAGATTCATGACGGCATTAAAAGAGAAGATAATAATTCACCATTTCTTGAAACACACATATGGCCAGTGACTAGGGACGTGGTAAAACACTATCTCAGCGTTAATCGTAATATCACTAGTATCGAAATAGTTTCCTCGATTTTACATGATGTGATGGAAGATAATGACAGAATACTTGATTTGTATAAAACTAAAGAATATGGGTTTGACGCATATCTCAAGTATAGATTTGGTAACAGGGTCTATGAGATTTGTATGGATCTAAAAATAAAACCAATTGAAAACTTTCCTGGAGACGATGATGAACAAAGGCAATTGGCCAGATTCCATGATTACTGCAATCGATTAAGCTCTGCTGACTATGATATGAAAGTCATAAAATTGATAGATAGAGAAAATAATATGAAATTCATAAGCAATATAAAGTTAGGTGGAAACCTAGTGAATAACAAAATAAAAAGATACTTACGTGAGGCTGAGGATTTCTACCTCTCTTATGCTTTGCTGGAGCCATCAATGAAGGATCTGTATCTAAAACTTAGAGAATCATATGAAAACCTCAAATTATTAAAAATCACTTAGTTCGGCTAAAAAACAGATTTTTCAGGCAACAAAAATAATACGATATCCTTATTGTTGCAGATTTAGTTGTATTTTTACTCCCGTCATCAGGATTTAGGTGGAAAAGCCATAACAAAAAAAGCTAAGGAGACGATTTACTTTTTCACATGCAATAGGAGTAATCAGTCATCGACTCCGTGCCTATACTTTGTTTCTATCCAATATTTGAAGTTGTATTTATATTGTTAGATTCTGTTGAACCCATATTAGTTTCCATTTGTGGTAATCCTGATGCTATTTGACCGCGGATTGCCCCATTTTTAAATTCATCTGTATGTACATTTACGTATGCGTTACCATCACTCATCAGACTCACCAACTCAGAGAGTTCTTTTCCTAGTAGAGGTCCTTCCAAGTTATCTTTTGTTATATTTCCTTTCAATGATAGAGTAGCATTGTCGCCCATAGCAGTTTCTTGTTGTGATAAAGTAACTACGATATCGCCGTTTTGTCCGGCACTTCCATTGTGTATATGGGTTCCAGTTATTTCATTCAAGCCAGTAATGTTAACCCAGTAAGACACTTGTGTGCCATTGACATCGGTCAGGAACTTTGCCCAACCAGTTGCACTAGATTCAGTTGGAGGAACTTCCTCCTTGCCTGAGAGACTAGCAGAGAATGTTTCTCCTTCCTGGGCTTGAATTAAGTTTAGAGATACGGAGACTGCACTAATTGATATAATTACTGCTAACACAATTATAATAGACAATATGCGCTGTTGTGACATTAGAATAGAATAACGTCATTCCTATAAATACCAACTACATAGCTTACAAAATTACTTGGAGCTATGGATTCATCTAATAAATTTACTTTTAATCGATTTTCTAAAAATATTAGAGAATGGATGTGATTCGACCAAATTTATACTAAATTGTAATTCTATCAAAATTATGATATTATTAAATAAAATCTGGAAATCATTGAGTTTGATTTTGCCCTGGTGGCCCAGGTAGCTGGAAGAACGGAAAGCCACCGGTCCCGAGAGCATACGGCATTTGTCCATTCCATCTTGATATGGCCTGCCACTGGAGGTATTCAGGACTTTCTCTTAATTGTTCTGTGATAATCTTTATTGCCTCTGATTCACCACTTGCCCTGGCAGCATTTGATCTTGCTTGTCCTTCAGCCTGAGCAACAGTTTGATTTGCTACTACCTCAACAGCCCTCAGATTATTTTGTTCAGTAAGGAATTTTTGAAAAGCTACTACTTTTTGTTCTATTTGTGTAGCAAAAGCATCCGAAAATTGAAAGTCAGTGATAAATACATTTTGTGATTGAATATCATTTGCAGAAAGCGTACTTGCTATTGCATTAGCAATAACACTTTTTGCCGTTTCTCTCTTTGTAATTAATTCCTCTGCATTAAATTTGGCTACGCTGGCTTTGACCGATTCTTGAATAGTAGGGGATATTACACGGTCCGCATAGTTAACACCCAATATTTGGAATATCTTGTTAGCTTCTTGCGGATCAATTCTATAGTTTAATGCGATAACAGTCTGTACTTCTTGTAAATCCTTTGATGCAGCAGTTGCTTCTGCTTGGAATTTTTGTGTTCTTACCTCCATTTGAACTACTTGTTCTACAAAAGGAATAATGAAATGTACACCTTCTCCTAATACCTTATTTTCAACTGCTCCAAGGTAAAGCACTACTCCCCGATGACCTGCTTCAACAATTACTATTGATTCAGCCAGTATAACTATGATAACAATTATTGTAACAACTACCGCTGCAATTTTCATTTTATTAGTACCAGGAAAACGTCCTGGAAAACGCGGTGGTTTGTAGTATGACATCCTTAATTAGGTTAGATGTTATAGAGTATTGTATATATATTTAGGCTTGATTCTGTACTTGAATTTTATACTTATCAAAATTATCTCTGAAGATGTATGATAATTTATTATTCCACGAGAAAATCGATATTAACGTTCTGGAATATTTGTTGTTCTCCTGTCAATATTGGAGTCGATGGTGCAAATGCCTCATTCTTGAGTGATTGGGCAGCATATGGTGTTGGTCCGGTAAAGAATGGTGTTACTTGATCGATACCTACTGTCCTAATTCCTACTATTTTGAGTCCCAATGCTGAAGCAGCAATATCTGCCTTTTCTTTTGCATTCTCAATAGCATCATCTAGCAATTCCTTCTTAATAACATCAAGTTTCTTATCTGACAGACTAAAATAGATACTATTTACATTGTTGGCACCGGCTGAAACTGCAGTGTCAATCCATTCTGAAGTGTTATTTACATTGTTGCTATCTATCTGTATAGAATTGCCGACAGTAAATCCAGTTAAATTGCCTTGGTTGTTGTCTGTAGAGTAGTTACGGTTTGCAGTAATGGTAAAGGATGACGTACTTGTTTCGTTCTCTTTAACGCCTGCTATCTTTAGAGCACTGATGATCTTATTCATTAATTCAGAATTTTCAGCTAGCGCTGCTTTTGCCTTCTCATTGGTTGTTTCCACACCTAATGACATTGTAACTTTATCAGGTTTTATTTGAGTTGAAGCAGAACCTGTAACAAACAATGTTTTGTTATTATCAGGTGAAGATAATTGAGCGTATGCATTGTGCTCATTAGTGGCAGATAAGTAGACCAGCAAACCTAGTGTAAATAGGGCAACAAATGCTACTATGGACAAACTTATTGAAGTATTGTGCATAGTCATACTTGATTTAAAAATTCCCATTTAACTACTAAGAGAAACTAGATGATAAGTATTGCTTGACGTATCTTTGTAAACCTTAGGAATGTCATGAATATTCAAAATAGTTACCATAATTAAGCCTGGATAACGCTTTAAACCCGGAATACAATGGATAGAAATAGTATTATTCTAATTCTTATCTGCCTATCCATATACCAACCAGCATTATTTTAATAATTTAAAATAGGTTTGCTATCTGGTGAGAAAGTCGGCATAACTTTAATGAAGGGATTGCCTTGTAAATTGTTTATGAAATGGTTCGGACACCATGAAACTGATAATAAGCCTAAACTTTTGACCTGTAAATATTGTAACACGAAATTCGAGGACAAGGATAAGTTAAAGAGACATATAAGAACTGCGCACAATGAAGAAGGTGGTGCAATATTTGAAAATTTTAGTGACAAGCTAGAATTATTTCATCATACAAAATTTGTCTGCGAAATCGATCACTTGAAATTCATGACATACGAGGAATTAATTCTTCACATGAGGCAAATTCACCATCATCACATTATAAAATGTCGAGAATGTGGCAAGG
>DATCWH010000046.1:0-28834 GCA_036566445.1 Nitrososphaeraceae archaeon | reverse complement strand
CGATAATTTAGAATTCTTAAAGAAAAAATTAGATGATCCAAACTTATCACAATATCTGAAAAGACGCTTTATTAGAGAAATAATGGGCAGTACCTGTTTCATATGTCGAGAAATGCCTACAAAGATAGCAAGTTATGATATAGATGGTATTTCATTGATTGAAAGATATTGTGATAAATGCTTTAAAATTAAAAGCGAATAAAAAATTTCAAAATACGATAAATTAAACGCTTAGTTTCTCATTTTATTTAACGAGAATAATAAGATGGAGGCTAAATACGATTTGTCCGTTTGTGGTCATATTAGAGATCATCATCAGTATTATTTGACTGGAGGAGAAACTGCATATTCTTGTAAGACGTGTGTCTGTCCAGAATTTAGAAAAGTGTAGTCACTGTGTTATGCAGGGAACATTTAATTTTTGTAAATAACTATTGTTTCTGTGACTCGTAGGTGTGTAACTGTTTATTACTTCTGCACGTCAACACTAAAAAAGTATGTCGAGCATGTTAATTCAATGTCAGACGAAAGTCAAGAACTATTCCAATCTATCCGTAGGCGAGGTAACAATCAGGTTGAGATTATGTCTCTGTCGACAAGTAGTGGGAAAATTCGTTTTTGATACGATCCAATTATTCGTTGAACGGTGTATATTGTACCTTCAACTCCTACTTGCCTTATAACACCACGTTCTTGTATAACACACGTGAGTTGAAAGTCTGCCATGAGGAAAATTACTATATACTAGTTCATTAAGACTGTGTTCATCTATTTTCTATTTGCCATTCTTCATCTTTATCTTCGGTCATGGCAATAACATTTCCATTTTTTAGTTCGTAATGGATACAATCCTCACAAACCCAATAGAAGAGAGGATTGATTAAATGAATGATATGTTTTTCAAAAGTGTCTTTATTCAATTTGAAATTTACGGAATCTAAATGTTTACCACAACCATCACAAATAAACTTCCTTTGTTTGTACATGGCATTAATCTCAGCAAGAGACATTTTGTCTATGAAACGTTTGCTGTTTGAGATATTATCTTTAATTTGCTCATACCAAGCACCATTCTTTACTGGATCACATCCTAGTAGTGGAAATTCAGACAATGATGAATTTCTTATTATTCCTTTTTAAGGAACTAATGTAGTTATTTTTGACTAGCGTTTTGAATTAATGTCATCAATTTATTTTTCAATTATAAATGATTATAATCCATGATATTGATTATTTTATTATCAAAAGACCGCCAGTTGCGTTTTTAGGAACAGTTAAAACCGAAAACTCAATAATCTTGATCATTAGGGTCATTGAAGTTCTATGTTTATATGTTCAGCAAAAAGAAATGGATTACTCTCAGGAGAAAGTCCTACCAAAAGATGCCTCCAAAAAATGATTTACTAAGAGGTGTCAAATTCAAACCAGTGAATGAGACTGGTTCAACTCTATAAACTATGTTGCTCAGACATCTAGTACACACAAAAAATGAACAGTTAGTCGGTGTGATTACTATGAGAGAATCAACAAAAAAAGGCTGAAAATAATGATACTAGAAGATGAAGAGGATATTCTGACACTTTATAATGATTACCTTTCTAGTAAAGGGCATCAAGTGGTAAATAAATACAAAAGTGCTAATAATATACTGTATGATATTACAAAGGAGACCCCAGATGTTTACTTAATTGACTATAGGTTGCCGCTTCCCACATGAAATATGGCATTTCTTTTGATTTTATAATTCACGGTCTATTTTTACTGCATTGGTTCCATACCGATATTACTCATCATGATCAATAGTCTTAACTCTGAAAGGTTACTAATATTTGGCAAATATTTTCAGTTGATCCTAACTTTCATAGAAATAAGAGGAGTCAAGACAGTACAATTCCAACTTGGAATAAAAATAATGCATTAATAAGAACCGTAATTCATAAGACGGATGCAGTTAGTGTTATTATCGGTTGCTCTTTGCAGCCTATACCTCTTAATGCAAACGGCATTATTAATTTCTTTAATTTACTGGTAAGAGTTGAAGAAAACTACAATCTATCCTTGACAATTCAGGTCTGGTCAACGACGATAAAAAATACATTTCAATACCAGAATACGGGCAATGGATTCTTACTATGTGGCATTTTGGCAGGGACGCATCAGTTGGACTCTGGAGTATTCTTTTTAGATATGATTAAATCCTTCCAATAGGTACAAAGAAAAGAAAACCTGCCTGATATATTCAATTCCTTCCAATTGCATTGCGTGAAATAATTAAAGATTTCGAAGATAATGATTTTATAGTTTCAATTAGGAAAGCAAAGGGAAAGAAATCGAGTTAAATTTTTTTATATTTAGTTGACAATATTGTGAACAACGTAAAACTCTCGGGTCATACATACACGTCTTACCAGTTCTTTAAACGGGAGAGGAGAGGGAGCCAGCAATTAAAGTATTTATTCTTTAAACGTTGAATTTCCATGATGATAGGGACAATGGGTTTTGAATCAGACAGTTTAAGATCAGTGACTGAAAATATTGATAAATTTATTGAAGACATGGCAAAGCAGCATGGCAGCACCTTCAGACTTATTGATATTAAATTTGCCGCGGCAGCCAAACCTTTAGAGGAGTCTAGTCAAACCGGACACGTCAATTATTCAACTTTAGTTATCTATGAAGTTTAGCCAGAGAATAATAAAGTATTTGTAAGCAGAAAGGAATGTGTAAACTTCATAATACAACAGCGTAACACCACAGCGCAAGCGCAGTTCAATGCAATAAGGTTATTCCACATTAACTAAAAAATCTCTTCCTTTTTAATCATGGACTGCCTGGGGAGAAACTGCCCATTCCCTTCACTCAACACTAAAAAAGTATATCGAGCATCTTAATTCAATGTCAGACGAAAGTCAAGAACTATTCCAATCTATCCGTAGGCGAGATAATACATGTACATAGAGATGCTAGAAAAAGGTAACAATCAGGTTGAGATTATGTCTCTGTCGACAAGTAGTGGGAAAATTCGTTTTCGATATGATGGTAGGGAGGGAAATTGGTACGATTTCAAAGGTGACGCTAGATTTAAAGTGGATTATTTCTTAGAAAAGGGTTGGAAACGGAAGAAATCGCAAACAATAATAAACGAATAAAATTATTAGCAACTTGCTTTATTGTATTTATAGAATTTACTAATTATGTTCCGCTACAATATTCAATCATATCCCTCCGGGCCCGAATTAGTGAAAGATCTGTCATTAAACCCTCCGAACTGAACTTAATTGTTTAATTTACTGGATTCATATTGAAAACAATGTGCATTCGACCAACCCCATGTTAATCTTTACGCTTTATTTAGTCCCATCTGTATATACAATATTAAGAAGGAGTTGTTAACTCAGCTATGTCCAGAACAAAATATTCATGATGTTACAAATCCATACTATATGTTCAAATATTCAATCAGGTCTGAGCTGACAAGAAAGTATTATGAAAGAAGAATAAGGACATTTTTTGATTTTATTGGATTTTCAAAAGGTTACGAATTAGAGAAACTTTGTAATCTTTTTGCTCAAAAAAGGGAAGAATGAAATTAATTGGCGGTAATGGCATGCATGCCAACAAGGAATAAAACTGAGTGCATTACTGCCTATTTCCATGCAACGGTAGTATATTTCATGAAAAATTGAAACAGATGTCTATTAGTCATTGAGAGAGTAACTTTGGCATTTGTATACCATATGACCCTGGCGATATGGTACAATTAAGCTGGAAGTTCATTATAGGATTGACAGTCAGGACATTTCAATACAATGTTGACTAACCGAATATTTTCACCAACATTGTCTATAAGAACAAGATTACAGTTCCCACAGGAATACCTTCTTAAACCAGTACCGTGACCCACAAATAGGGGACGTTTTCCATAGTTCTCGCCCCCTCCAATAACCGTCTTAGTGTTTCTCTCTGGTTTTGGAACAATCTTACATTTAATTTCTTCCAAATATCGAGTATTTATTCTTACCATTCTATATAAAAAAGCGTTTGCAATAGAGTGACCAGTCATGATATGATTCACTAACTGCCAATGAATCTTAGACCCTATCTGGACACATTACCTTTTTAGTCTACAGCAACACCATTTTGAAAAAAGAACTTGATAGCTGCAGTCTCGTGGATATCACTAGGGATTTTACCTCAGACTGCCAAGTATTCTTTGTATGAAATTCCACATGGTTCCCACCGAACCAATATAAAATTTAGATGTTAAAGTACAAATGAATAATTCTTTAATTTTTAGCCCATTAATAAATCCAAATTTTTGTATCAAATTATGCCATCAACAGATTGGGCCCAAAATTTGTGTCAAAAACAATTCACAACCCCTTGAAAATCTCACAATCCTTAATGCCTAAATCTTCTTTCAAATTTTCTTCTAAATGGTAAAAATAATGTAGCCAATATAATTATGGAGGTTATTCGTGTGATATAATCAACTATGATACCTTTTTCAGGAAAACTAACTATGTCATTAAGCATTCTTTCAACTGAACAGAAGTATAGTGGTTCATTACAATTAGATGTTACTAAATCTTTAATTCAAGGTCAATGCTAGAAGATAGAAACCAAAAAAACACTCGACAGGAACATTGTCCCAATGTCCGATTTTTGCTAGACTTCTGTAAAATATTAAACAAACTATAATTTTTTTTTAGACACACATTACTATACTTTTTAGCTTGAAACAATACAAAGGAAGGAACAAAGATGGTGAATGTTTGAAATTCTGTGGGCCAATAAATTTTGTTTGAAAAATTTCAATCCATCATAAAAATTGACAAGCAATGTATCCAGTAATTATGTTTATAGAGCAAGCAGAATTGTTTGATGACAATTGTGAAATAGCTTTCTGCCCATATTTATGTAGACGTGTATTGGGTTCTGAATATATAATTGGGCTTGACCAGCTAGGAAGACATGATTTAGAAATCGCCGGTGGAAAGGCTGCAAACCTAGGAGAACTAATCAAAATAGGTATGCCTGTCCCAGAAGGATTTATTGTATCGACAAATTCGTTTGATAATCTAATTCAGGAAAATCACCTTGAAAAAGATATAAGACAATTGACTGAAGAAGTTGACGTTGATAATACATCTTCTCTGCTGGAAGCCTCAAGGAAGCTAAAGGAGATAATTCTTTTACACCCGATTCCTGCTGAAATTAAAATAAAAGTTTCCGAAGCTTACAGACAGCTGACAAAATTTGAATTACCATCAAATTTCCACGTGGGAAAAAACCCTGCAATAGTTGCAGTTAGAAGTTCGGCCACTGCCGAAGACCTGCCCACCGCTTCCTTCGCAGGTCAACATGCTTCCTTTCTTAATGTAATAGGAGAGGTGAATTTAATTGACTCAATAAGAAAGTGCTGGGCTTCATTGTATGAACCTCGAGCAATTTTTTATCGCGCTAAAAATCGAATCTCAAGAGTCAGTATAGCTGTGATAGTTCAGAGAATGGTAAACTCAGAAAAGTCTGGAACCATGTTTACGATAGACCCCAGCACAGGAGAAAATGTGGTCTTGATTGAAGCAATATGGGGGTTAGGAGAAGGTATAGTTGGAGGCGAAGTTTCACCTGATACCTACAAAGTGAGTAAAGACAGCAATAAAATGGCAGCAGTTATCGAATTACAGGTATCGAACAAGACAAGAATGCGAATAAGAGATGAGGTATCGAACAATACCTTAGAACTTGACGTTCCCAGAGAGAAGGCTTCTGCTCAAGTTCTAACAAAGAAAGAAATTTCTCAATTAACAAAACACGGTATAATGATTGAGGCACACTATGAAAATAAGCCTCAGGACATAGAATTTGCTGTAGAAAATAATAGGATAATAATCGTTCAGACAAGACCAATCACTTCAATGGTAAAGGAACAACCAGTATTAAATGCAATAAAGGCTCAGCAACTTCTAAAAGGTACAGGAGCTTCTCCGGGTTTAGCTACAGGAAAGGTAAGGATTATTCTCGGAAAACAGGAAATTACTAAAATAGAGAATGGCGATATAATCGTCACGACAATGACATCTCCTGATTTAGTTCCAAGTATGAGCAAATCTGCTGCCATTATCACTGATTTGGGTGGAAAAACTTGTCATGCCGCGATAGTCTCCAGAGAAATGGGAATTCCTGCAATTGTAGGCACACAAGAAGGAACAAGTAAGCTGACAGATGGTCAAGAAATTACGGTAGACGCGTACAATGGTATTGTTTATGATGGAAAAATTGATTTAGATATTGGTTCAAGACAACAGCAAGGAGAAAACGTTACGGGTAAACAAGAGCTGCCTGAGTCTAATTTACGTACTTTAACAAAGGTAAAAGTTAACCTTGCTTTTCCTCAGAGACTGCAGGAAATAGCTAGTAAAGTAGATGGCGTGGGATTGCTAAGGCTAGAACACATGGTTGCTCAAGCAGGTATTCATCCTGCCAAGCTTGTCAAGGAA
Organism: Nitrososphaeraceae archaeon; assembly: GCA_036566445.1. Lineage (GTDB taxonomy): Archaea > Thermoproteota > Nitrososphaeria > Nitrososphaerales > Nitrososphaeraceae > TA-21. The sequence goes on along the minus strand of DATCWH010000046.1, from coordinate 22,331 downwards.
GGACAGAAAGAAAAATATGTAAAAATTCTAATCGAGGGCATAAGACCAATAGCAAAAGAATTCAATCCGAAACCTGTTTGGGTTAGAAGTTTGGATGCACGGTCAGACGAATTTAGAAATCTAAAAGGTGGTGAAGATGAACCACAAGAAGCCAATCCAATGCTGGGTTGGCATGGTATTAGAAGAAGCTTGGCAGAGCCTGAATTACTCAAAGCAGAATTTGAAGCACTGGGAACATTGTACAAAGAGGGATTTACGAATTTGGAGGTTATGCTTCCTTTTGTTATTTCAACTGATGAGGTACTGAAAGCAAAGGACATTGCCAAACAAGTTGGTATAGCAGATAAGGTCAAAATCGGTGTAATGATTGAAACACCTGCTTCTGTTATGATTATTGAAGAGCTTTGCAAAGAGGGGAGAATAGCGTTTGCCAGCTTTGGAACTAATGATTTAATTCAGCTGACATTGGGGGCTGACAGAAATAATGAAAAGTTGTCAAATATCTCTTCTGTGCTGCATCCCGCAATATTACGTTCTATGAAAATGGTTATCGATACATGCAGCAAGTACGGAGTTGAGACATCAATTTGTGGAGAAAGTGGCAGCAGTCCCGAAACCGCTAAGATATTGGTAAAATATGGCATAAAGAGCATCTCAAGCAATATAGACGCAATAGACACAATTAGACGAGCTATTTATGAACAAGAACAGGCAGTTATCTAACAGTAATCAAATGGTCTAATTTTAGAAATCCCCTTCCAGTAGTTTAAGACTAGATTAGGAAAAATTCATATCTCAAAGTCACTCATATGTATTACAGGTTGAAAATATGTCTGCACTTCAACAAGACCGAGTGCCTATTATTCTTTTAAAAGAGGGTGCTACTGAAACAAAAGGAAAAGACGCAAGAAAGAACAACATTGCAGCTGCAAAACTAATCTCACAAGTTATTCGTTCCAGCTTGGGTCCAAGGGGTATGGACAAGATGCTAGTTGATTCAACAGGAGATGTAACAATCACGAATGATGGTGCCACCATATTAAAGGAAATAGATATTGAACATCCCATAGCCAAAATGCTAGTAGAGGTTGCCAAGTCTGTAGATAATGAGGCAGGAGACGGAACTAAATCTGTTATTGTCGTTGCTGGCTCTCTTATTGAAAATGCTGAAGAGCTTTTCGACAAAGGTGTCCATCCCGCAATAGTTGTAGAAGGATATAGAGAAGCGTCAAAAAAAGCTATTGAGTTTCTCAAAGAGATATCAATGGAAATTGACGCTAAGGATAAGGCGTTTCTCAATAAAATCGCTGTGACAACCATTTCATCTAAGTTGGTCACCACAAATTCTGAACTATTATCTAAACTTGTAATTGATGCAGCTCTGAGGGTCGCTGAGGATTCGGGAGAAAATAAATTTAAAATTGATTTAGATGATATTAAAGTAGAGAAGAAGGCGGGCGGCTCCCTTCAGGACAGTCAGCTGATACAGGGTATAGTCCTTGATAAGGAAGTGGTACATGCAGGAATGCCCAAAACAATTCAAGGTGCTAAAATCACTTTGATAAATTCTGCATTAGAAATAGAGAAGACAGAGTTTGACGCCAAACTGAATATTACTTCACCAGACCAAATGCAAAAGTTTCTGAACGAAGAGGAGAGGATGCTCAAATCCATGGTTGACAGTGTCGTATCTTCAGGAGCAAACGTCGTTCTCTGTCAGAAAGGAATTGACGACATGGCTCAACACTATTTGGCTAAAGAGGGAATAGTTGCCGTCAGAAGAATTAAAGAAAGTGATATGGCAAAACTTGCGAAGGCCACAGGTGCAAGAATAGTTACTAATACAGATGAGCTATCTAAAGATGATATTGGACATTCAGATTTGATTGAAGAACGAAAGGTAGAAACTGACAAATGGGTATTCATTGAAGGCTGCAAGAACCCCAAATCGATTACCATCCTGATACGTGGTGGCTCGCAGAGAGTTGTAGATGAAGCAGAAAGGTCCATCCATGACGCATTAATGGTCGTCAAAGACACAGTAGAATATCCATATGTGGTTGTGGGTGGAGGTGCACCTGAAGCAGTTGTTTCTAAAAAGTTGAAAGAATGGTCCGCCTCACTTGCAAGCCGTCAACAGCTAGCTGTTGAAAAATATGCTGATGCGCTAGAATCGATTCCAATGACCCTAGCAGAAAATGCTGGTATGTCTTTAGTGGACACCCAAGCTGAATTGCGGACAAAAAGCCAAGTGGGAGGAAAGCCAAGATTTGGTGTAGATGTATTTAAGGGAAAAATCGTGGACTTATCGTCCAGAGACATCTATGAACCGCTCTCAGTTAAAAATCAGGTCGTAAATTCAGGAACTGAGGCAGCATGTATGATACTACGCATAGACGACATAATATCTGCAGGTGCACCCAAAGGTGCTCCCACTTCACCGGGAGCTGGGGGCTACGGCGGCATGCCTGAATAATGGCCAATCAAAGTTCTAGTAGAAAGTAACTGTTCTAATTTCTAGTATTTTTATTTAGCCGGAGCAAACACAAGATTCTGTAAAAGCTTATCTAGAAAGTTGTAGCTGAATTCCCATATATGGCAAATTCAAATCCGGGGTTACCTTCCTTGATATTTGCAAAGCAATCAACAAACTATAATTTGTATTTATTGTACAATAGCTCCTATTGTCTGTACAAATAGGCTGCTCTGGCTGGAGTTACGGTGATTCTGTAGAAAAAGGTGGTTGGGTTAAGGTATTTTATCCTCACTCAGAAACTAAGAAGCTTCAGTATTACGCTCAATTTTTTGACACGGCTGAAATGGATGCTACCTTTTATGAAAAATTCTACATGTACATGACTAAGGAGACGTTCGCAGCAATGACTAAGGCAACACCTGACAACTTTCAATTTTCAGTTAAGGTTCCTGAAACAGTAACACATGATGGTCGACTAGACGTAGATAAGGGAGCAATGGCACTTTTGCATGAGTTTCTTGAAAAGATATCGCCTCTAAAATATGTTAATAAATTGGGAGCGGTACTTATTCAATTGCCTCCAAGTTTCACGGTTAAAGAATTCCAGAATACAGAGCAATTTCTTGACAGACTTCCTAAAGGATATGACTATGCTATTGAATTCAGACATCCATCGTGGAACACAGAAGGGCCGTGGGAAATGTTAAAGCATTATAATATAGCAGCAGTTATGACAGATTCACCTCAACCAGATAAGCTGAAATTCCTTTCGGAGCCTATTGTAACCGCCAATCATTCTTTTATTAGATGGCATGGGAGACAAGTAAAGCCAAGATACAACTACCTTTACTCAAAAGAAGAGTTAAAGCCATGGGTTGAGAAGGTTAAGAAACTATCAACAGAAACTGCAATTGTTAGAGGGTATTTTAACAATCATTACGGAGCTCGGGCTGTAGTAAATGCTATTGAATTCAAGCAGATGCTTGGCAATGATTTGTCAGAAAAGGAAAAGGAAGTAGTAGAAAATGCGCGGAATTTCTTTTTTGGAGCTTCAAGACAATCAACTTTGGATAAGACACTGAAAACTGGTTAGAATTGTATTGCTTCGCCCTTCAATGACATACCAAATGGTTCTGTTACTGTATTAGTAACATCTTCTAATATTTCGCAATATCTTTTAACATCATATCTGGTTTGTGAATTTACTAGTTCTATAGGAATGCTTCTTTTCTTGGAATACTTTCGATAATAGTCAGTTATTACATATTTTAAAATCTCACCGGCTCTCAATGATTTACCTCCTCTACTAAGATTCAATATGGCATTGTTTTCAACAGTGTTTCTGTCTTGATATTCATCATAATTTTTTGAAATTCTTTTAGTAAATGCCAAGTTATTTAGATTCACTCTCCTTTCTTTGAGAAGCTTCAGATGATTTTGAAATATATCCATTATATTAGGAAACATTGCTTTAACTTCGCTCACAGTGTCGGCTTCTGACAACATATTTAAAATTAACTGTTGGTAATCGGAGAAAAATATTGGGGTGTCATGTCTTCTTGCTTCAATTCCTCGAAGTTTGAGTGACCCATCTTCAAAGACTCCGAAGTACCTATTGGGAACACCAACAATATCATTACTTTTTGAAGGAACAAACGCAATCCACTTGTAAACGCCTTCAAGTGATATATCAAAATTAATTTCATTTTCTATTGCTTGTTTCAGTGCCTGATAATCTTCTGACCTTCCTTTTTTTTGTCCGTCCTTTTTCTGCACCCAAATAGAGTCCACTATGGCATGTAGAATTTTAAATCCCTGCTGCTCGGCTGTTCTTATAGTTCGTATCAAAATTTGCCTGTCAAACGCACAGACTGCGATATGGGCATCAATTCTGCCAAATTTAGCATTGTTAAACCCAAGGTATCCAAAACTAGTTACCAAGACCCACTTGAGTGCAGTTTGTCTTGCATTGTACATTTCTTTTAATTTAGCGTCTGTAGTCGAATCTTTGAGCCGTTTGTAGATTTTTCGTTTGTTGAGGAGAATTTCAAGCGCTGTTGGAACTAGTCCTCTCCTTTTTTCACACCTGTAATAGTTGTCCAAGCCAGGAACCAATAGTTTGGAGTCAGGACAGCATTGACAAAACACTGTTTCTGCTGATATATTCATCTTCTGCATTATAGACGGATATAGAGAAACAAAATCCAGTTCTGCAACGTTTTCATGAACTCCTACTCTGGGTTCAAGAATCATTCCGCCACGGTCAGCAATTAAAAGTTCATCTAAACCCTTGACATGTTCAGCCAAAGTTGGTTTCCAAGGTATTAGAACGTTTTTCTTGTCTGCGTGGTAGAACTGTAAGCTACTCATGCATTTTCCAATACTTGCCCTAGACGCCGTATGAAATGGCATTCTGCAGATTCTTGCTAGCTCGTATAACCCCGGTAGACCTGATTCTGCCATAATAAATGAATTATCGGTATCAATGTGTATTCTTCCCGGTAACTTTACCGTCGAAGGTTTAAAGAAAATTTTGCCGTATGAAAAGTACGAAGTTCCTTCCTTTGCTGGCTTGATTAACCCAGCACTATCCTTTTCTCTTCCTAGTTCTAGTTTTGTATTGTTACTATGCGCTCTTTCAATCAGGTACGGAAATGTAAAAGAATCTCCATCATCTGTCAGCACAAAGTCCGCATTTGTCTTTGCCATTTGTTTCATAAGGTTGCAAAAAATATCAGTTTCAGAGTTCTCTTCAATCCGGATTATCTCGTCATTAGAATATTTTTGAATTTCAATATAGTCTATTTTGTCCGTGTACCTTGGTATCGTACCTTCTGCAACTTGGGGAAATACTCTGAGATGTACATTCTCAAATTGCGGAAGCTCGTAATCGGTAGACCATACATTGTCTCTCACGTTCCAGTGCAAACCAGATTTGTCCGTACTAACATGACAATAGCATGTCGGAAATATACCGTGTTCATAAAAATATGTCTGAGCTGGGAGTACATCTACATTGTAAAGTCTAATTTTTCCGAATCTGAATTTTTTTTCAATTTTTGAAGCAACTTTTGTGGCTTTATTAGAGTCTTTTAGTCTTAATTGTAGTACCATTGATTCTTTTGAATCTGCTAATTTTTCATATTTCGGTACAATTTCAGAACTCGATACGTGTTGAGTGATGTCTTCGCTTTCTAAAATTTCCCCAAATAGTGAATTGTCATCTGTCGCTACATACATGGGATGAGACCATTTGTCTTCTATGCTTACTGTGTCTCCATTACACTGTCTTATCCAGAAGACCATGTTATCGTTCTTGGCATATGCATCAAACAACCATCCTGAGAACATCTGTAGCCACAAAACCTATGACTATAATAATTATCTCCAGTCTTGCTGGTTAAAATTTTCATTATTGATGAGCCAATTAATAATCTTATGCTGAACAAAGACTAAACTTATCAGCAGAGACTCTGTCGAATAGTACTCTCCCTTTGAATTGATTGAATCGATATATTGGTAACATTGCTCTAGCATGCGCAAAAAAAGTATTCTGTCTTCTTCCCGTAGCGCGTCGGCAAATCCGCTCCATGCCTGAATTTCCTTTGTTAGTATATCTTCATTTGGGAACAATGCCAATTTTATCACCGAGTTTCCTTAGAATGGTCTTTAGTCACAGTATTTCTATTTTTATTTTTTTCCATCAATACTGTTAAGCGCTTGAAGTCGTTAAGAATAATCGCCATTATAATACACTCCAAAACTATTGGTCTAGCCGAATTAGCACACGCACTATTATAGAGGCGGGAAGTACAAAATATCTCATCAAATTTTTTTCTATCATCCTTGCTTAGTCTAGAACGAAATTTACGCCACCTCAACTCCTCGGCCATACATGCTAACCTAAAAGACGGAATTGTCCTGCCCATATACTCTTATCATCTTCCTATGACTGTCAACACATCTTCAGCAGTTAATGACAAATACTTTTTAACAGCAATATAATCTGCGCCTTGTTTTTGCTGTATGAGTATTTTAAATTTATCATTTGTTTTGTTTTTGTCAATTGCGACACATTTACTAAAACATTTAACAATTTTGTTCCCTAAGTCTCTAACGAAAGGAGGTAATTTGTCGTCAAGAGAAAGTGAGGTTATTAACAGTACTTTACCTTCATGAGTGATTGCTTTAAGAACATCAATAATTTCTGTTACCAGGAACTTTACTTCATCAATGTCCATCTCTGCTTCCTGAAGAAACATTGCCAACAAGTCTGGAATTATTACTATGTTGATTCTGTAATTATGGATGGTTTTGGGAAGCTCGTATTTTAAAAAATGAGTAAGCTGATATACGGTAAATACTCTCGATATCATTATTTTCTTGAGATTCTTTTTGATGTTCAACCCGTATTGTTTCATATAATCCACAAACTGATAGACATCAGTACAATTTCCAGCGTCAAGGACAAACACTTTTGAACTTCTAAAGCCTCCATATTTCTTTGGCATTAAACAGTGTACCGCCAGCTTTGTCAATATCAGATTTGTCATTCTAGAGTTACCAAGCAGGCACATGGCATCGTTAGACAGCAACTCTATAGTTTTGTTTGAAGTGCCGTCAACTGTAAAAGATATTTGATTAAGGTGGTCATAAGCAGTTTTAAGCTTCAGGTTCTTGATTTCATTGTCCAAAGAACTTCGTACAGAAGCTTCTAGCTTTTCTTCAATGAGTTTTGACATGGAGCTTAGCTGTACTGTATTGAACTCTTTTTAATCAAGGAGCTACTTTTAGAGAGGGAGGGTTGACCCTACCTAGATAACTCAATCCTTATCAAGTTTGTTGTCCATAGCTCTAGCTCACCTATGACAACCATAAAAAATATTGACAAGGTTGCCAAGCTACTCGACTTGTTGGATAAACACATCAGAGAAAAAAATTGTCGCCATAGTTCAAAAGACCTTTTTAGAGAGTATGAAAAATTGACAGCTCTAGATGGACAGTAATTAAATTAATTGTAAGTATTATTCAATATGCTGTCTTATTCCCCTCGTGGACAATTATATTACGGTTTATTTTATAACAGTCGCTAGAGAACTTGCTTACGAAGTTAATTCCAATCGACGGTCAATCAATTTATTCGCATTTAATAAAGAAAATAATTGGATATCCACGGAATGCGCTTACTAATGTTGAAACTCCAGATGAAATTCTGGTTGGAAGCTTTGCTGAAATCTCTGCAACGTTTCAAGGAAGCGTCAAGGATAGTTTCATTACATGCGAGATTGTAGACTGTATGGGAGAATCTAATTGGTGCGACGACAAAACAACCGTGCATAATTTAGGCTATGGCAGACAATTCGGTATTCTAAATTTTAAGAATAAGAAACAGATTTTTAAATGGCTAATCCGAGCACAGAAATATTTGGATTTCCTAATGATAAATGCGCTAAGATATTGGTTCAAGAATCAATCAACTTTGCTGAAAAGCAACTTCCTCTTCTACACTTCCTGAAGTCATGGAGTTTTGTATTTATGATGACGAAACGCTTGAACAGTTCAAGTTAGTTTTCGACCCTATTGAGAGAGGAAGATAAATAATGATGAGTAGTATAAAACTAGATTTAGACAAATAAAATGAGTATGTTACTCCCAATATATAACAACTTGTCGTATAATTAGTATCGAAGCGATAAATACGATGTTGAAGATAGACTAGAATGAAAGACGACGATGCAGCTGAAAGAATTAAGAGATTTTTATATGCTAACGGATACCATGTACGGAAAAGTGACATTACTGAGATATTGAATCAAATGGCTCAGGCATTAGAGAGGCAGATTGAGCAAAGTAATAGGCTTGTAAAAAGACCGCTTCTATGTGAAGTAATAAGATTCTCTAAAGAGATTAAGGTAATCGCTGAATTTCCGGGCGCTTTTGAAAAAAGTATCAATATTAATACTCATAATAGCCAATTAGAGATAGAAGCTCAGAGTGAAACAAGAAATTATTATGAAATCATAAATCTGCCCTCAGAGGCACATACTAAAATTTTGAAATCTGCTTTTTTGAACGGCTTTCTTGAGATAACTTTCAAGAAAAAGAGTAAAAGAAAGAAAGCCCATAGGCCTGACCGAAATGCATCTCTAAACAATGCAAATTTAGGAAAATTGTCTTCTAAGAACTCTAGCTTTATTAGAAGTTAGAGCGCATATATCTTTGTCGTAAGTGAGATACTATATCAAGTGCAAGCTCAACCCAAAATCAAGAGAAAAATTAGCAAATTCTATAAACTCGGGCAGGTTAGCAAAGGGAAAAATATTTTATGAAGGAATGCAATCCGCTTTGAGAACTGCAACTATAGACGAAACCGATACAGTTCATTTTATTGAGGCTTGCTATTGTTTGGAAGGAGGCCTCTATCCAATGGCAATGGAAATACCTACTCTCAAGGAATATTTTGAATCTGTCGATGAAGTGAAAGATGCACGATTTAGGGATAAATGCACAATGGAATGTGAGGCTTGTGATTGTACTCGGGCAATTAAACTTCCGGGAAAGCCGTTAACAAAAGAATTGATTCTTGAGAACGATGATACGGACAAGAAAGAAATTGGTAGAATGGAATTCATAGATTATGGAAGAGTTGAATTAAAGAGACAAAAACAAAGACAGGGTATTGGTGCCCTCAAAAAAGTTGTAGATGAATGTCTATCATCAAAAATTAAACCAGTAATGGCTGGGGCTGCAATCTCAGGACTTTTCGCAATATTTTATGACGATAACGGTGAATATTTCAGGATAAAGAATATTCCTGACACTAATGAAGCCCGTCATATTCTTGACAAGCTAGGACTGGATATACTCGATTCTGTTGAGAGTGTTAAGGAAAATGCCAGATGCTCTCTGGCGGCGAGCGATAGGTACTCCAACATAGTTTAGGGCATAGGATAAAGAACTCATCCATAAATTACATTAATCTTATCTATACTGTCGTTACCGCAGTATGGACAATAATTTGAATTAACACTGGTCGAAAGTCCTATTAATTGAAATTTAATTTTACACTGTTTACAGGAGAATGTACGAACTTTCATAATCAGATTTAACAATGTCGCATTATTTGTTTGTCTTTGTCATTGTCATTATTGTCCTAACGGCTTGCTCCTAATACTCCAGGAGTACATGAAATGCTGCCTTTAATACCAGCAAGCCGAAGGCTTACTCTAGGAACGGATATAAAGAGCCCTCTAGCAGTCTTTGTTCCCAATGATGGTCGATCTAAATTCTGAATACGCAAGGGCAATGATACGGGATTTCATAAAAATACAAAAGGATATTTTGGGATTACCAAACTTGACAACAAAGCAAAAAGACGACATAAACAGTTTGGGACATGAGTTAGGTGCTTTGAGCTCACAAGCAGATGATGACAAAATAAAAACTGGTCTAATAGACATGATGAATAGACTCAATTAAGAAAGTTCTTTAGCATGAGGATTCATAGCACGTTGCTATATACTGTTAATTTTGCTCAAATTCTTAATGGATGATTAAATTGCCATGAATTGTTTTTACCGTTTATTAGAGTACTATTCCAAAAGAAATCCAAAAATTGAGTCAAATATGATTCACAAACAACCAGCCCCTTCTATAATCCATAATTGAATAGGTTTGTTTGGGTGAACAACAAACAAACAATGTCCCTCTACCAGTTCCTATGCTTTTATTGCCCTTGTTGATTAGCTTCGACGTATTTCTTGAAATTCTCAAAAGTTGCCTGCCAGCTGGAACGTTGCACCTCTTCTGGATTTTCGTTCTCTGGTTCAAATGTTTCTGTGATTTTTACTCCTTCACTTAATTCCTTAAATTCTACCTTTACATGCCGACCATCAGCTATATTATATTCAATCAATTCGTGTTCTTTTATGTGGGTATAGACTCCCGTAAAATCAAGACGAGCTGTCTTATCTTTGGCAGCTGTTGTGATTTTGAACTTTCCACCGATGTGCAGATTGTTATTAGCAGCCGGTACTTCCCAGTCATCTGAATCAAATGCCCATCCAGTTATGTGTTTCGGTTCATTCCAACACTCCCATACTCTTTCTATTGGAGCATTTACCACAGTTTGTACGGTAATAACATTTTTCATTATATCCCCTATGCAAACGACACAAAAAGGCATTACTCATAAGAAGTAATTTGTTATAGTTACTGAAGACGAACCTATCAGCAAAACTTTGACAGATTTGAATCCCACTCCGAAATATATTATTTCGAAAAAGGATAATCGGTATTCAAAAATTAAAAACAATAATCCATCTACCTTGGAAATATCATGTGAGAGTGGCAATTGTGAGAAACAGTTCCCAAAACCTTAAAAACGACTCGATGCTAGTGATTAAATGAATTCTCCAATAAAAGGGATAGAAAGAGAATATGTGATTATTGTTAGTATTTTTTTACTTTTCATCATTGTTGCATCATTCACCAACTTTGCCTATAGTCAACCAAGTCAAATTAGCTCAAACAGTAGTAATGAGGATAATACATATGCAAATTCAGTAAACATACAAGAAATTCCAACTAAAAAAGTTCGTGTGGGTGACATAGATATTGCATACAAGACATTTGGTAAGGGTGACCCTATTTTACTGATAAATGGTTACTCCTTCGCCATGGACAGTTGGGACTCAACTTTATTAGAAACTCTTGCTTCCAATCATACCGTAATCGTTTTTGATAACCGGAGAATAGGAAATACAACCTCTGGTAGTGAACAAAAGTTCTCAATATTACTATTTGCGAATGATACCGCTGGCTTATTAGAAGCATTAAACATTAAGAAAGCAAGTGTGTTGGCATGGTCAATGGGCGGAAGAATTGCTCAGGAATTGGCACTTAATTATCCTGATAGAGTAGGAAAACTTATTCTCCATGCAATAGGTTGCGGTGGTGAGGGAAATGTACCACAAAGTCAGGAGGTTCGTAATGAGTTTATTAATGGAACAGGAACTGCAGAACACAGAATAGAAAGACTTGTACCATTATTCTTCCCCCAAGAATGGCGTAATGACAATCCAAGTTATCTTGAAAATATTCCAAAAAGTACAGAGATAATTCTTAATGAAACACTTAACAAGCAGATAGAAGCGGCAGCAAATGCACCAAGCACTTGCGATAGACTAAAAAACATAACTCAACCTACTCTAGTCATAGTGGGAACTGACGATGCCGCTACTCCAGCACCAAATTCCCTAAGAATGGCAGAACTTATTCCTGGAGCTTGGTTTGTTCAAATTAATGGAGCCGGACATGGATTGATGTATCAATATCCAGACCAATTTAGCAGTATAGTAGAAACCTTCCTTAAAAACACCAACACTAGATAACATAACCCGAATACAAGCATTATCCGAATCCCACCCAACCCGTGTAAATTAGTCCTTTTAACAGGACTAAAAATTATGTCAAATTTGATTCACAAACGACCAGCCCCATAGCTCTGCTAGTTCTCTAATTGGATTCACTTGTTACAAATGTGGACAAAAATGGAGAATAAAGGAAAGACCAAGAAGTATCACTAACTGATGCATATTCCTTGTTTGTCAAGCGTGGAACACTATTTTTGAATTTTCGGAATCTAATCGTGTAATTAAGACATATTGCAAAGGTTGTTATGAAAGTCTTTACGGGGAAGTCAGTTGCAACTTTTGTGGTGTGAAGTTATAAAATAACTACTATCACAAACATACAATGTATGTGCATCAGCATTAATTGAAAAATAAGGGATGATAATTCACTGATTCAATCACATTCTCCAATTGGAAATGAGAAGGAAAATTAATATTTGTCATCACTTACTGTGAATCGGAATCCAATCTTGCTCTGTCAATCCAAGGTGAAAAAGTATGTTATTCTTATCTTTCTCTTTATTATTATTTGTAATTTTTCCATTTATTTTAACCAAACGTCTGGTCAAGTAAAGTTAAAAGAACGAGTATTTAGCAAAGGTACAAACCATCCCGAAGTCTTTGATTCCCGACTCAAAGTAGAGCAGGTGGTAGAAGGGTTGCACGCACCTACAACTATGGCTTTTCTGGGTCCTGATGACTTCCTTATTTTGGAAAAAGATAAAGGAACAGTAATGAGGGTTAACAGAGGAACAATTGCAGACATGCCACTTCTTGATGTGGATGTAGCAAACTCTATTGAAAGAGGAATGTGTGGTATTGCAGTTTCCAAAAACGGTTTCAAGACATATGTTTTCCTCTACTTTACCGAAATGGACGGTAAAGATGGAAGTGATAGGGAAGGCAGAGAACCAGTAGGAAATCGCCTTTACAAGTATGAATTAATTGATAATAAACTTGTAAATCCCATACTTCTTTTGGATTTACCAGCAAAGCCCGGGCCAAGACATAACGGGGGAGGAATAGAAATTGGTCCTGACAACAACATATACATTCCAGTGGGAGATATAGATGGTTCATTTAAAGATGATTTTGAAGCAACACAGACTCAAAACTTTGAGGATGGCATAGTTGCGGATGGACGCAGTGGTATTTTAAGAATAACACAAGACGGTGAGCCTGTTGGAGAAGGGATACTAGGAGATTCTATGCCATTAAGATTGTATTATGCATATGGTATTAGAAACAGTTTTGGATTGGATTTTGATCCTATAACAGGTTCATTATGGGACACTGAGAACGGACCACAAGATGGAGATGAGATAAACCTAGTAAATCCTGGGTTCAATAGCGGTTGGAACCAAATTTATGGTTTTTCATCTTTACAAAAAAAATTTGATACCGAAGAATTGGTAACGTTTGATGGTAAGGGAAAATACGACGAACCGAAATTGGTTTGGGCAAGAAGCGTTGGACTGACGTCAATAGTATTTTTAGATTCTGACAAATTGGGAACTCAGTATAAAAATGATATCTTTGTTGGAGATGTTAACAATGGTCACATTTACCACTTTAAACTGAATGACGAAAGGAATGATCTCGTGCTTCCTGAAGTCCTTGCAAATAAATACATTCAGAACCCAGTCAATTTTGGAGTCGGAGATATTGTATTCGGAGAGGGATTTGGTGGCATAACTGATCTCACAGTAGGTCCGGATGGTTACTTATATGTAGTATCTATTGGACAAGGCAAGGTATTTAGAATACTATCTCAATAGAATTTTGAAATATAATCTATTTTATTAGGGATAAATTAGAACAAACACTAGATGCTCTTGAGTCGGGATAGAATTTTAGAGAGTAATAAACCAGCAAATAAGCGTCTTGAGCATCATTTGTGAGTGCTAAAATTGTGTGAAAAATGATTCACAGTCAACCAGCCCTATACCATCCACGATTCAAATCCCACTGACCTCTCTTTTCATGGTCTGAAAGTTTAGCATTTTTGATGAATCTGAATGATTTAATACTACGATCGATCCTAATATACCTAAAAAGAAAGAGACTTTATTTCCGATCATTGTATTAATAGTAAATGAAACTCTACGTTGGATGTTCAGGATGGAGTTATACGTCATGGAAGGGTCCATTCTACCCCTCTAATATGGAGAATAAATTATGGCTACATTATTATTCTCAAATTTTTGACTATGTTGAAATAGATTCCACTTTTTATAATATCCCTAGTGAATTAATGGTAAGAAATTGGAGAAGGAGAACACCAGATAGTTTTAGGTTTACAGCCAAGTTTCCAAAAATAATAACACATGAAAAAAGATTGAAGAATGTAGAAAAGGATTTAGAATTATTTTATGAAAGAATGGAGCCAATTAAGGACAAGGTACTAGCATTACTAATACAGTTACCTCCTTCTTACCAGCTTAAACAAGGACTAGAGGATTTTAGGAACTATAATTTTTTCTTTGAAGGAGGTTTTAGATACGCGGTTGAGGTGAGGCATCCATCCTGGTTTAACGAATTGGCCTATAACTTTTTTAAGAGGAATAATATTGCTATGGTTTGGAGTCAAATGGATAGATTACAAACGCCTCCGATAGTAACATCTGACTTTGTTTATCTTAGATTAATTGGAGATAGAAGATTAGCTGAAAGTCAATTTGGAAAAATACAAATAGATAGAACTGAGGAGATTAGAAATTGGGCTAATAAGATGAAAGAAGTAAAACAAAACGAGAAAGATGTCAAAGCGGGAATAGTAGCAGCAAATAACCACTATGGAGGATATGGGCCAGGAACTGTTGATACCTTTAGACAAAATATTGATATGGAAAAATTATCATTTGAAAACGTAGATATTGCGAAAATAAATAGACAATTAGAATTAGAGACTAGATTTGCCCCCAGTGATCAAAAGCGTAGTGGTAAAGGAAAACAAACAACACTATCAGATTTTGTTAATTAATTATAGCTATTTGCTTGACATACCAAAATTATGATTAGTTACTGCAACGAGGCATATCTATGGTTATGCGTAGTAAAATGTTAATCCCCTCTTTATCTAGATTTATGGAATTCTATGGCGCCAAAAAGGTGAGCCAAAATGTTTAATTCTCTTAAAGTCTGATTCAGCGGTTAAGACTGCTGTCGGCTTAAGAAAACAATGCAATTCAAAGTCGATTAATATTCCTTAATATTCTTTATGTGTTTCTCTTCTCGTGCAGGAATATACAAATCGAGAATCATTCTTCTCTCTTTCTCAGTTATAGGTCTAGGATTAACATTTTCTAGAAGAGAAATATAATCTTGCTTTTGAAAATCCTCGTCTGACATTGCAACTATAGCACAGGTCGAACAAATCTGAATTTTAGATTTAGGATCGACTTCCTTATCACATAATAAACAAGTCGATTTTTTAGTAATGTCTTCTGACATACTATAGTATGTGGGACATTAAATATAACAATTAGAATAAGATATGGTTAGAGTATCATATTTATAAACTATAAATTTCACTAATTACGACAATTAAGAGGAAAGATATATAGATAGACACAATAGTTACACAATATGATTTTTATCATTACAGTCCAGACAATGCGCCTTCAGATCAATATTTCAGAATTGGTAATGCAAGTATCGGATGATGATATCCTCCTGTCTATGTGGCTCATCTATGTAGCTCAACACTGACAAAACTTGAAATCGATTTTTATTACAACAAAGCTCTACTGTGGTACACAAGATGACAAATGTTACCAATAATAGTTGTTATTCTAAAAGGTATAGAAGTTTTTTATTTCAGGGTTTTAGATTATGTGTTCTTATATCAGGCGAACCTTTCTTGTATGTTATAATTACAATGTCTCCTTTGTCATACGGACAATTGTGAATTACCCTTGGGATTTTATCTGAAGCTTCCAAGATACAACTCCCACTCGCATCCTTTATTACAACTCGTGCATCACCAACAATATCACTTTCAAATGATTTGAATAAAGGAAATCCAAACATCGCCTGTAAGCCAAAAAATATTCCTACAATTGTAATAGCTGCGTAAACGAGCATTCTTTTGCCATAATCCTCATATTCCATAATAGATGGATATTCATATTATGAATCCCTTTAAAAAGTATCTTTACTACTGCTTCATCATAGTAGGATGAAAGAATTTTTAGACAAAAATGTGATTCAAAACATATCGAATTTGATAAATTTATTATAGATTTTTCATAATTGATAACCTTATGATTAAAATCATAAGATCATCTCACGGTGATGAAGGGGATTGTATTTCTCTCACACTCAAGTCCCTGAAATTCCATGTCATATTATCAGATCTAAAGATAGCCAAAGGCCCACCAATTGTTATTATGTAGTCTTTAGCCTTTCCGCAATTAGCGCCGTAAAATACAGGATCTGGACTGTTGGCGTACCATCCACCGTTGTCAATCAGCTCGGTAACCTTTAACCAGTGATTGTTCGCCTTGTCATCAAGGTAAGATTCCATCTTTACTGCAGTATCATTGTTCATATTGTAGACGACAACCTTCCATCCAATCCACCTTCCAATAATGGAATTCGTAACTTGTGCTTCAGCTCGGTCACTGGTATAACCTCCAGTGTGCCATATCTCCTTTATCCAAGAAACAGTACCATTAATATTGATTCCACCTTTTAGTGCTGTTCCCTCACAAGGAATCGTATTGTTATGTCTTCCTCCTCTGACAGACCAGACAAGAGAATCATTTGGATTCGTAGTTGGGACTATTTTAGCATATCCTGTCATTTCGACATTCTTCCACTCTTCAGATCCAGGAAGTCTCAAGACTTCCATTCTCACCTCTCCATATTTGCCATTATCAAGTCGCCCACTTATCTGCCATGAGCCATCTAATTGCCGAGTAATATTTGAGCCAGTTTTGAACGCTGGATCCCCAGTAGGGTTGTTCATATCAATGAACCATTCCCTTCCTCCGGGTTTAGTAGGATATATTTCCAATATTCCAAATATATCGGACATAGCCATAATATTTGGAGGATATGTCTTTGAAACTGGAACATAATAATAAGTGATGACAACACCACTTATAATCAGAACTAATGTTATAATTATCCTTCTACTTTTAGTTCCCATCTGTCTCCTACATTTATCACTTATATAATTTGTATCAGTTAATTCTTACGATCTAGATATGCGTCTAGAATACTCAAATATTACGAACGAATTATATTGACCAAATATCTAACCAAATGGTTACCACTCAAATGAGCTATCCAATTCACTCAATTCTTAATGATTCTAAAATTTGTTTAACCGTAGGTAAATAGTTATCAAATTTAGAGCTCTCCGCACTAAATTGAAAAACATAAATCTTATTGCCTACTGCTGTCCATGAGTGCATTATTTCAAATGAAATGGGATTTCCTATATTCGGTAACGCAGTGAATACAACTTGGTAACCCGGCCGTCCCGCAAGGGTGGTGGGACCCGAACTTGAGATATTAATTTGATTTGTTTCATTAAGTGAGGAAAGCGTGGCATTTGTATACTCCTTCAGAGATACGTTTTGTTGATAGCTCAGTACTGTGATAGTAAATCTTGCTGGAATTGGATCAGAAAGATTTTGTAGTGGAGCATAAAATGCAGCAACCTGAGTATACTCTGGTAGTCCGCTGGTAGAGTAGGTCCAGTTCGAGGGGAACAACATAAATATTCCATATTGTGGATTCCTATAAGCAATTTCATTTGGAGTAGTACCATTAGTTAAACTTGATTCTAGTTGAAAACCATAATTAGTCTTATTGATATTTGATATCGGTGTATCTATAGCAAGAGCAGATTGTGATACAATTATAATTTGGAATAAGGCTCCCATGCATATACAAGTACAAATCACAAAGGTTCTCGTAATACTGGTATTCAACTCAGTACCGAGAAAGAATAATTGAGTCCTTTTAATTGTTTCTATTATTTTTATACTATATCAGTTTTCATCCGAGAAGTAGCCAATTATGCTTTAATATTTCACTGAAGACATGAACATTGGAAGGAAATGTGAATGTCAATTTTAACTCATAGAATTTCAACTTTTTACTGGATAAATTTTATAGAAAATTAAATTAGAAAATATTTGTCTAAATTGATAATAAAAACTATTTAAATTATCATGAACATATCTATACAATTGGAATCTATGAAATGTGACTATTGTAGAAAACATATCCATTCATTAAATCAGTTCTTAGATTTGTTTGTCTGTAATAGTTGTTATCATAGGCTAATTTCCCATTTGTTCTATCCAGGAGAAATCAAGGCTTGATGGAACTTATATTAGATATGTCGGAGTAGCTTTAATGGAGTAATTTGGTGTCCTCCGAGAAGAATTCATTTAACACTGATATAACTAATCAAGAAGTAGAAGAAATCGAGAAAATCGAGAAAATATTAAGCTCAGATGAAAAAGTACCTTCAGTTGCCAGGCAATCCAGACTGATGCCGGGCGGTTCGGCTCTAACGTCCAATAATGTTGTAGCAACAGACAGAAGAGTGATTATAAGCGGCCCCTATATGCTGGGCTTGAAGGCTGACGTAATTACTAGCGTCAAGCTACAGAAGGGATTTTTTACATCAACTATCTTATTTAAGGCACCTACGTTGGTAAACAAGAGTAAGTTAGGACCTTGATGAGAGTATAGCTGAGGAGGACGACCAAGAAAGCAGATTAAAATGGCAAAACTAGAATTAACTCTTGCAAAATATAAGAAGAAAAGAGACTTTACCAAAACTCAAGAACCCAAGGGTAAGGTGAACCGTAGCACCAAACATAAAAAATTAAAATCATTCGTTGTTCAAAAACATGATGCTTCAAAATTACACTACGACTTTAGAATAGAATCTGAATCTGGAGTACTCATTTCGTGGGCGGTGCCTAAAGGACCATCAATGGATCCGAGCAACAAGCGTCTAGCAATTCTGGTAGAAGATCACCCTTTAGATTACTTGAATTTTGAAGGAGTTATTCCTCGTGGTAACTATGGCGCTGGCACAGTAATAGTATGGGATATTGGTACCTATAGAACCAAGGATACTATTTCTAAACAGCTCCAAAACGGGAAGATCTCATTAGAACTGGAAGGAAAAAAGCTAAGAGGGGGATTCGCATTAATTAGAACTAGAAATAAAAATCAATGGTTACTAATAAAAGTTAACGACGGATTTGCTTCAAAGGAAGATTTTACTAGTACACATCCTGGCTCTGTACTTCGAGATAGTATATCTTCAATCAAAAAACCAGAATCTAATCTTTCAATGAAGAACAGTATGATTTATACTAATGAGAGAGAAGACTTTTTTTCTAGAGTAGTGCCAATGTTGGCATCTCCCGTTGATAAAGCCTTCAATAATAAGGAATGGGTATTTGAAATTAAGTGGGATGGTGTGAGAGCTATTTTATTTAAGGAAAATGATAAAATTAAGTTGCAGTCACGAAGCGGAAACGACATTACAAGAAAATATCCTGAAATAGTAACTTCAGCAAGGGAATGTCTTAAGGAATGTAAATCAACAATAATTGATGGTGAGATAGTGGCTCTTGATGAAAAGGGTATTCCCAGCTTTCAGGCTCATCAACGTAGGATGAATGTAGAAGGTATAAAAGACATTCTAGTCCTTTCGGCAGAAGTTCCTTGTACTTTCTATGCGTTTGATGTTTTGTATTATGAATATAAAGATTTGAAGAAATCAAGCTACCTAGATCGGAGAGGTATTCTATCGCAACTAGTAAGGCCAAATGAGAGGATTAAGATATCTGATTACATTGAAGAAAAGGGAATAGAGATTCTTAAACATAGTAAAGAACTTGGTCTAGAGGGCATAATGGCCAAACATACATCGAGCATTTATAGCGAAGGAGTAAGATCAAGGGATTGGTTAAAAATTAAAAATATTAAAACACAAGATTGTGTGGTTATTGGCTACACTAAAGGCATAGGTAACCGGATTAATCTTTTTGGTTCACTCCTATTAGCAGTATATTGCACAAAAGAAAGAAAGTTCAGATTCGTAGGACATACAGGTAGTGGTTTTGACTATGAGTTACTGGACAAAGTGTATTCAAAATTACAGGAAATAAGAATCGATTCGATGCCAATTGAACACCTGCCTTATATGAATCGAAAAACCATGTGGGTAAAACCGCTACTTGTTGCCGAGGTAAAATTCAATGAATGGACTAAAGATGGCATAATGCGGACACCAATCTTTTTGAGATTTCGGGAAGACAAGAAACCTATAGAATGCACAATAGAAGGCGACAATCCTACAAACGGAAATTCAAATAATTTAGATTATCAAATCAAAAAACAACCTCAAGATATAATGAAACCTAAAATCTCAAATCCTAACAAAATTTATTGGCCTAAAACGAGAGACCATACTGAATTCACTAAAAAGGATCTTATCAATTACTATGAGTTGGTAAGTCCACTAATCCTTCCTCATTTAAATGACCGACCTCTCTCGCTCAATCGGTACCCCGATGGAATTTATGGAAAATCATTTTTTCATAAGAATTGGAATCAGTCAAAACCAGATTTTGTAAAGACTGCACAAATCCATTCTGAACAAAGAAATGATAATATCAATTATTTAGTTTGTAACAATAAAGAAAGTCTTTTATGGATTGCCAATTTGGGATGCATAGAAATGCATCCTTGGTACAGCAGGATAAATGACTTCGACAGCTGCAATAGTTCTTCATTATTGTATGAAGAGAAATGTGGTTTGAATTTTCCTGATTTCATAGTTTTTGATCTTGATCCATACATTTATTCTGGAAAGGAAAAAAAAGGTCAAGAACCCGAGTACAACAAACAGGGATTTAGGGCAACAGTTGAACTTGCACTCGACCTCTATGACTTTTTAAGGGAATTGAAAATAAGTTCGTATGTAAAAACATCTGGAAAATCTGGTTTACACATTTACGTTCCCATAATTAATAGCTATCCGTATGAACAGACAAGAAATTTATCCGAAATAATTGCAAAGATTATGATCTCGAAATATCCTAAAAAAGTAACTACTGAATGGAATACTTCAGAAAGAAAAGGAAAGGTATTCTTCGATTATAACCAAAACTCGAGAGGAAAAACATTAGCATCGGTTTACTCATTGAGGCCGACCGCAGCAGCAACTATTTCAATGCCTTTAAAGTGGAAAAAATTAGATTCGATTCTTCCTACTGACTTTACAATATCAAGTGTACCACATCTTGTATCAAAAGATAATGATATATGGGATGGCGTTCTTACCGAAAAGCAAAATATTGGTGAAATAATATCAAAAGTAAAACAAATTTAAGGTCAGTTTACCAGATGTGGATTTATTCACTGGCGGCGTTATCTACTTTGAACTAATTTAAGTAATGTTGTTTATAGTCTGTTGCCCTAGCAAAAACTAGGATAGTTGTAAACATCTTTAGATTTTACAACGGAAACTAGTTATAGCAGAGCTTAGTTCTGTTCATGACATAGAAAGGATATTACTGGTCTTCATAGTAGTAAATTTTGAATTTTTAGAACAACGCAAAACGATCTGTAAATCTTGTATGTATCACCTGGACTTATCCTAAACTTGTTTTTAGTCAATTTAAGCGTGTAAATCCCAATCGTGAGTATCTTTTTGGAATTCTTCTAGTCCCTTTTTAGTTACAGATACTTTGGTCCCGGTAATTTTGATGTAACATTTTTCCTTAGCATATTGTTTGATGACAGAGATTTTTTCAATATCGGAGGTTCCGTTATTCAGTGTTCCAAAGTTAAAAAAATCCATAAAATTGAACTTGGTTGGCAAATTATTTTCTAATGCGTTTAGATAATTTTCCCATAGTTCTTCCATAAAATTCCAAATGATAGTTTTTTTATCACTTTCGGAAATTTTGGCGAATGCCAATACTAAACTCTATTTGTATTGTACAATATTAGATTTAGTAGTTAGAATTGAACCAAAAACAAGGCTTCAAATCATTATCATATTTTCATGTGTTATACATACGTCAGAACTCTATATCACTAGCGATATAGGATGCGAGTCAAGTTTATCAACATTAGATAAATTTGCATTAAACATCTGACACAAACCTACTCTATTTTCATCTATCGTGGAAATATGGTAATACTGTTTTTGAAAATAATCTAATAAATTCTATTTCATCTGGGCTAGTACTATGTATATAGATTTGTGTAAATCCTGCATCAAAATATTTTTTGATTGGAGAAATTAGATCCTCTATTGAAGTAACTATTATTGTTGATTTTTTCTGTTCATCATCAGATACTTCATGTTGTGCCTTTTGTTCTAAAATTCTTGGATCGCTAATATCAGTATTAAATGCATCATCTATTTGTGTAGTACGCCAGAACTC
>DATCWH010000018.1:0-5881 GCA_036566445.1 Nitrososphaeraceae archaeon | reverse complement strand
TGTAAATTCTCTATGGGCCATCAGTCCCCAAATAGTTCCTAGAGCACTGAATATTGTGAAAATTAAGTAGGGGACATCGAATTTGTCATGCACGGCGTAATTAAGAGCTAACTGAATACCAAAAAAGTAGGAAGAAAACATTGCAGCAAAAAACATGAAGAGAAAAAACCACCTTGCCAAATCATTATAAAATAAACTAAATGATTTTTTGCAGCTATAGTTTGTCATTCTATGCTTCATGGACATTCACTGTCATTAACAAGCATTCCGTCCTTAATTGACCGTATGACTATCCTCAACTATTCATACCCTATCAATTACATTCCGTTACAAATAACTTCATATATAAATGCGACCATGGTTTGCATAATATTTATGGTTTCTCATGGTTAAAATATGAGCTTCGTGTTCCCATGCGATACATTAGCTGTGATCTAGATATCAACTCAAAATGCACAATAATCAAACAACAATTAGTTTTACAAAATGCATTCTCTTGTTTATCTGAAGTTGTCTAGATATTTCCTTAACATCCTTAGCATCGCCCTTTAAAGAAAATATTTCAAGGCATCTATCTTTATCTATCTTATTATGCAGGTGTACAATTATTATCTTGTCAAAATCATGTCTTATCGAAGAGACTTGATCGTCTGAATCTTCATCATGTACCGCTAAAAGTAACGAATTAATTTCTCCATCCAAATCTTCTTTCATTCGCTCGTCGGATAAAAGATTTCTAATTCCTGCCCTTATGATTTCAGATCTCCCGGAAAACCCTAAAGACTTAAGCTTATCCAAACTTTCAATTATCTCTTCATTTAACGACACACTCACTATAGTCAATTAAATTTTCATAATCAGTTATTAGATATAATAATTATTCCATAATTTGTAGAGTCAATATAAAACGATTGATATTCAAAAAAGATTTGTGGTGACAAAGTATTAGATATGGTAAAAATAATTTTTATGATGTAAATCTTGTATGTTGATAAAGTCTCGAAATCGGTAACCTGAAAGTTGATTCTCTTATGCTTGCAAATGATAACATTATAAGCAGTCTGATATTTTTTGAATTTCATAGGGAATATCATGTTAGAATTCATAATGGTGAATTAGAATTACGAGAACCATTATGGCATGCCAAGTCTCGTCTCAATTTAGGTGGTGATAGAATTATTGATGAATATTTAGTATAAATCAATGAAATCAGATGATTGTCAAAAATTATCTTCACAATTTTCGAATGTAATCCCGGAAAATATAAATAATGTTAATAACTGTAGGGCATAAATTAATTAAAATTAATAATAAAAGTATATATTCTTAATAATATACTCTACCAGTATGCAAAGAAAGATAATATTTTTATCTCATCTCATTTTATCCATTTTATTTTACTCAGCGTGTCAAAATTTGTATGCACAAAATCAGATATCAAACACGACTTTGCGATTGGATTTTGTCACCACAAACGCGACGCAGAAAAACTCAAATGATGAGTTGAACTCATTTGCAAACACCTCACGCAAGTTAACAGTAGTTTCATCTTTCTTCCCTATAGGTGAATTCGTCAAAAAGATTGGTGGTGATATGGTAGAGCCTTCGCTCCTGATTCCGGCAGGGGTCGAACCACATGATTTTGAGCCAACAATTAATCAAATACAAACTGTTGATTCTGCTGATGTCCTGGTATACAACGGCTTGGGGATTGAGAATTGGATTGCAAAAATTAATAGCGCTCATAAAATTGATGCTAGTGAGGGTCTGAATGCCTCTTATCCTGACAAACGTAACATGACTCTTGATCCTCATGTATGGTTGGATCCATT
This sequence comes from Nitrososphaeraceae archaeon, assembly GCA_036566445.1. GTDB lineage: Archaea > Thermoproteota > Nitrososphaeria > Nitrososphaerales > Nitrososphaeraceae > TA-21. The sequence goes on along the minus strand of DATCWH010000018.1, from coordinate 4,049 downwards.
ACTTGCAAAAAAAGAAGTAGAAAATATACGTGACGGCTTGATGATTATTGATCCTAGTAACAAGGATACCTATTTTAACAACGCAAAGATTTTTTTAAATGAGCTTGATAATCTTGATAAAGCAATAAGAGCTGACTTGGAGTCATGCCAGAAAAGAGACTTTATTTCATTTCATAATTCATTTTCGTACTTTGCTAAACAATATGGATTAAATCAGCATAGTATTTCTAATGTGGGACCGGAAGCAGAGACAACTCCTACAAGATTAGCCGAAATTATCAATATTGCAAAAAGTTTGGGTCTAAGTATTATCTATTCGGAAGAACTCATGGACTCGCGGTACGCATCAGTGGTTGCTCAAGAAATTCCAGATGGTAAAGTCCTTGTTTTAAGTCCCATAGAGGGACTAACAAAGATCGAACAGGATTCTGGAATTGGATACATTGACAAAATGCACCAAAATATAAAAAACTTGATGGCGGGACTAGAATGCAACCAATAATTAAAGTAAAAAATTTATCCTACTATTATGATTCGTTCCCTTCGCTGGACAATATCTCTTTTACAGTAGACAAAGGGGATTTTCTTGGAATCATTGGTCCAAATGGAGCCGGAAAGACCACTTTATTTCAGTGCATGCTTGGATTAACCAACGATTTTAGAGGCGAAATAATTCTTTTTGGATCGGACATTAGACAAAATAAGAAGACTCTTCAGAGGATTGGATATGTGCCGCAAAGAAAATCTGTAGAACAGACATTTCCTGCAACTGTTAAGGAAATTGTTTCATTGGGCATCATTGGAAAGAGAATTAAGAAAGAAGCTATCGACAATGCAATTGAATTTGTTGAATTGGAGGCGTATCGAAACAAGAGAATAGGAGAACTCTCTGAAGGGCAGCAACAGAGAGTTATTATTGCAAAAGCCCTTGTGAAGGAACCTGAGCTATTGATATTAGATGAACCCACCACAGGTATCGATTTAGCAGCACAAGATAGATTTTATGATCTTTTGACCAAATTAAACAAAGATAAGAGAATAACTATTGTGTGGTCTTCACATGATATGAATGCTGTTGAAAGACTGGCAAATAAGGTAGCCTGTATTGATAGGAAATTATTCTTTCATGGTGAATCTGAGGACTTTTTTGGAAATGAGGAACGAATGAAGTCTTATGTAGAATTTGCGATGCAATCGCACATGAATCTTCATTTTGGTAAATCAAAAAATGGAAACAACAATATAGAAAATAGAAATGATGGAAATGGTATTTGATATAATTCAATACGGTTTTATGCAAAGAGCTTTGATATCCGCAATAGCAATATCCATAACTTGTTCCATTGTGGGCCTTTTTTTGGTACTTAAGCGACATTCCTTATTTGGGGATGCTATTGCACATGTTGTATTCGGTGGAATAACATTAGGTCTATTCGTTGGAATCTATCCATTATGGACCGCATATATCGTAGCCATTTTATCAGCAGTTGGTGTGAATAAATTAAGAGAGTCTACACAGATTCCACCCGATTCGTCTATTGCAGTACTTTTGACATCCGGTCTGGCTATTGGCATTATTTTGATTAGTATTTCTGGAGGATTTACAGTAAATTTGTATAGTTTCCTATTTGGAAATATTCTTCTTGTGAGTAATGATGACGTAATTGTGATTTTAATTACAGCCGCTATAGTTATTCCAGTAATTTACATATTTTACAAAAAATTAGTTCTCATAATATTTGATGAGAAACAAGCAAGGGTCAGCGGATTAAACGTAACTTGGATCAACACGCTATTTATTATTCTTGCAAGCATAACTATAATTGCCTCAATAAGACTTGTTGGAGTTCTACTAATTTCCTCATTGATAGTTATCCCAAACATAACCGCACTGATGCTCGGCAAAGGATTTAAGAAAACAATGTTTATTTCATGTGGAATTTCAATTTTTTCTGTTGTTTTTGGAATAATAATTTCATATTATGTAAACTTGCCGCCAAGTGGGACAATAGTCATAACAATGGTGGCAATGTTCTTAGTAACAATAATTGCAAAAAATATGAATTTTACAACTAATAAAATTGTAGTTACCAAGATGTAAGTACATTAGTTAATGGTTTTAGAACCGTTTATGAAATAAATTTAATTGGTACTATAATCTAAGATATTCACGTGGTATAAATTGCTATTGCGAACGAGGACTATCATACTTTTCTTGTTCAACTAAAACGACCTTGTGATTGTCATCATTATATTCAGTCCAGGCAATCCAAACTTTATCCGTTGCATCAAAAATTAGAGGGTTTGTATAAATTTCTGCATGCTCATTAGTCATGGTCTTTGCTATATCTGAAGATCCTGAAGTGTTGCCAGTCCATAATGATATTGTAGAGTTATTTGTATCATCACTCCAAGCAATAAAAATTCTGTTGTTACTGACCAATAAGTATGGAGAAACAGAATTTCCAGTATTGTTGCTTAAATTTATCACCTTTCCAGCGATGTTCTTTGCATCAATTTTTCTTAACATGACATCGAATGTTTTATTATGATCTAGAGTATCAGACCAAGCTACGTAAAGATCCTCTCCCACTAGCTGACCTTGTGCAAGTCGGGAAACTCCAGAAGTGTTGCTAACATTGATTGTTGAATTGAAGGATTTACCATAATTCAGACTAACTGTAAGAAATATTTCTGAACCCCCTTCTCCAAATTTCGCTTGCTCCCATAATACGTATACTTTCTTTCCATCCAATGTAGAAAAGACAGTTGGATTTATAGAATTGATTTTCTCCGGTACTGATGCATTATTAAATAAATAGGAATCCTGTGCATTTGAGTAAGCATTATTGGTAGCATTATCAAATCCGGAATGGCTTGTTGTTTTATTAGGAGGCAAATTGGAATTGCTTACCTTTTTAGGAATTGTAAAAGTATTTCCTTTGTCCAAACTCTTTGTAAATACTATACTACATATAGGATCGTCATGTTTAATATTGCATTCGGTCCAAACTATGTATATTATAGACCCGTTGTGATTTGTGGCCATATGTGGGTCCAATGAATCGTCATTGCTATTGCTTAAATTGATTGTGTCACTAAAGAAATTACCATGGTCCAGACTCTTCCGGAAGAAAATATCCTTATTTGTTGATGAAATATTCTCATTTGCGGCCCAGACGACGAATACTTTTTCTCCCCGTACTGAGAGATCATGTAGGTGCACGTTACCAGTTGTTTTACTTAAGTTAATTACGTCGCCAAATTTTTTACCATTATCTTGACTTTTACGGAATAGTAGTCTCCAATGATCTGCTTGCTTATCTTCCCAGGTAATGTAAACATTATTTTTACTATTTCTTAAATTTATTATGTTAGAAACACCAGATGTATTGCTTATGTTCATCGTATTGGTAAATGACTTTGAGTCCATATCAATTTTTTTAAACATTACATCGCTATTCTGCGGATTGATGTTACTTACCCAAGATGCATAGATATGATTATCGGACACTGAGAACTGAGGATTTATAGAATCAAGTGTATTGTCACTTAGTATCAAGGTAGAACCTTCAATTGCAAAAGATTCCGAATTAATTACAGGCCCAATAAAATAAACAGAAATTATTATCATGGAAAAAATTACTACATTCCTTAGCAAATATCGGATATGAGGGTGGTTTACTATAAAAAACATCAAATCGGCTTCCCACAAAGTATCGTCAGTCTATTATATAGTAGTTTTTATCTTTAGATAGAGGGATATGCTGCGGCTTAGAGAAATTAAAAAGCATACCGTACCTTATAATATTCACAATAGGTGATATTACAGTTTTGGCAGAAAAATTGCGAAGAATGAAATTAAATTCATTATTGACATCCTATCTAGTTGAATGAACCATACGGATTTGCTATAATATCTAGTCGATTTTAAAATCATGAAATGGGTCAGTTCGTCGCGAGATCTTCATAGATTTTTTCTCAGATTTAAGCAGCAACAAAAGTTCACGTCATCCCCTATGTATGTTTAGTTTGCATTATTTTTAATG
>DATCWH010000050.1:0-5382 GCA_036566445.1 Nitrososphaeraceae archaeon | reverse complement strand
TTACAATGTAAATTCTATCTCTATATGATGTTGTTGAGCCAGACACTTTGATTTCACTATTATTATTACTATTGGAGTTATTAAGACGGTTGTCATGTATAGAGTCTCTTGTATAAATGTAAGTGAACTATGTTCGTCGATCCAGTGGCAAGGTTAATCCTCATTACCCCAGTAGTGACCACAGACTTCTTAGTGGTTCTGTATCTATGACTAATATCTTTATATGTTATTTAATTTTGATTTGATTTGGCTGTGTTTAAGTTTTATGTTTAAGCCAAAGAGGGATTAAATGAAGAAAGAATACCAATTCAAGTTCAACCAGTATTAGATAAGGTGTACACGTAAAGATTTTCTTCATGAACTTTATTTCTGTTATTGGAAACCTTTGTCCGATCTTATCCTACTCCAGCAGGAGACTGGCTTTTTCCTGATTCATTGTGATCTAATCTTTTATGTGAATTTAATGTATCAATACTATCGAAACTCTTGCCACATATTTCACAACGATGTTGTTTAGGTTTGCTTCCAGTTCCAGTACCCATTGATGATGAAGGGGCGCTAGCCATTGTCTACAGATATGATGTCTTACTTAAATTATTTTTTGATAATGTTGTGATAAATCATTACCTAGATATAACATATCATATAGTTGAAGATAAACTAAGGTATATTTTTTTAGCTTTTAAATTTTTAAATTTTATATTATTTTCAATAAGGATTCAAATTATGGACAAAATAGCCTTATCCTCATACAAATCTAGAACATCGGCTAAACTATCACAAAATAACAAAAGTATGTATGCTGTAACGCAATTTGTTTTGATTATAATTATAATAAAGAAAAATATTGTTCGAACGAAACACTGAAAGAAATAGATATTAGTATAGATATTGCCCTAGGCTATGATAAGAAATTTTCTTTGGTCGATATTAATAATACTCATGCTAATCCTTTCATCAGCATTCGTTTTTCTATATCTTGAAAATCCCCTTAAAACAATGACACAGATTGGTACGGCGACAACAACAAAACGACCTCAACTATCTTCTGATCAAAATCATACACTTGTAGAGACAGCCAAAATAATAGAAGGCGGCGGCAATAACATGAGCATAATCTTAAAGCTATCGAAATCAGAATCAATAAATCATATTCTCTGTTAGAGCTTACAAGCAAATTACCTGAAGTAACAAATGTTTCGTATACTAATATGATTACAGAGAAGTTTATGGGAATACCTCAGAACCTTGATTTACAAAAAAGGGATATTGCAAGGGATATTCTTGAAAAGAATGAAGATATTGCTTCTATTTTCTTCGTTATACCAAAAGGAGATACATACATAGGAGAGCCCTATCCAGATCAGCAACAGCTTCCAAGACTTAATTATGCTGATATCATCAGTATCTGACAGTCAAAATCAAAGTCTAAAGTCATTTTCCTATCTACAAAGTGTCCGAAATGCATTGAAAGGACAATCAGGTTCAACAGTAGAATTGATAGACGGTGTTAAGACAACAATATATTATTATCCAGTCCAAATATATCCTCATACATGGACCTTGCTTTTGTTACAGGCTTCCAAGGACCTTGCTTTTGTTACAGGCTTCCAAATGACATATAACACATCTAATCTAGTGAGCCTGGGAAAGGGCAAAACTATTACCGATACATAAAAATAACAGATACAATTAGAGCGGTGGTTACATTAGTAGTGATAAACAAAAGTAGATATCATTTGGAACCTGTCTATATTATGGATTTCATATAGTTTAGGAAGTTTTCGTAAATGTTTCATCCAACCAATCAAAAATACGTTGATTTGAAATAGCAGAAGCATCGCATTGACAATGCTTTTCTGTACCCTCTTCGGTTGTAAACAATATGTATTTCTTAGGACATGTTAAGGTATCATATACTTTTTTTGGCTGTCTTGGGAATGAATCATCTTTTCTGCTTCAAGAACTAGAGTTGGACATTTTATCAGTTCAAATGGTGAATTAGTTCCATTTGTCCACATACCATGTTTTAGGTTAAACCTCATATTTGCATCAAGGTCAGATAATATTTCAATAACACTATTGACAACGTCTATATTGCCGCTTTCAACTGCTAGACGTAATAAATTAGGAAAGCCTGAAGAGCAAATACATCATAGCCATCATATACTCTATTATACAAAATGCAACAAAAAAATGATTGAGATTTATGATTTATCATAATCCAGCAGAATTAACATTTATGTTAAATATTTGCAAAATCATAGTTAGGAATTAACTCTGGTCCATACATCCTTAGTCTGTGTTATGGACTGAATATGGTGCTAACAGAAGACAGTCCATAGCACTGATCTAAGGCTAGTCTACTCTAATTCACACCATTTCAACATCATAATCGCTTTCTGTCATGATTTGTTATAACTCTGGTCCCTTCAATATTCTGAGTCTCTGAGTCTTTGGATATGATACTTTATCTCCACTCGTATAACTACACATTTTTTTCCCATAGATGTTTATAAAGTGGTATACTGGTATTATGATATGCCAACAGTAGTTCATTTTGAAATACCTGCAGATGATGTTGAAAGGTCGAAGAAATTTTATAGCGATTTGTTTGAATGGAAGATAGAAAAATGGTCAGGATCAACTGGTATTGATATGGAATACTGGACGATAACCACTACAGATGAGAAAGGAAATAAAGCAATAGGTGGTGGAATGATGAAAAGACAAGGTCCACAACAACCGATTATCAACTATATAGATGTAAAGTCAGTAGAAAAATATTCTTCTAAAGTACAACAATTGGGAGGTAAAGTACACGTTCCCAAAATGGCAGTACCGGGAATGGGATATTTGGCAGTCTGTATTGATACAGAAAATAATGCTTTTGGGATATGGGAAAGTAATGAAAACGCAAAGTAAATACTGATTCTCCTTATTTTGAATCTCTAGTTACATTACGGATGAGAATGCAATATTTGGTTGAATTAATTAAGTTGTATTATGATGTAACACAATTAGTATTATGTCAAGATTCTTTTCATAATAAATGAATTTATTTATTGTTTATTTCAAGTAGCTCCTTATGTCGAAAGCAGCTAGTTATATGATCATTAACAAGACCAACCGCTTGCATCATTGCATAGCATATAGTAGATCCAACAAAACTAAACCCTTTTGTCTTAAGATCCTTGCTTAAACTATCTGATTCTACAGATCTTACAGGGACTTGTTGACAATTCTTAAAGAAGTTGTGTTTAGTTTTTCCACCTTCAACAAATCTCCAGATGTAGTTATCAAAGCTACCAAACTCATGTTGCACCTTGATGAATACTTTAGCGTTCGTAATAGCAGATTGAATCTTTGACCTATTTCTTACAATATTTATATTAGGTGAATATAATAACTCATCTATAGTATGTATTCCAAATTCTGCCACTCTTTTTACATCAAAATCATTAAAAGCTATTTTGTAATCCTGACGTCTCTTTAAGATAGTTGACCAACTTAATCCTGCTTGAGCACCTTCTAAAACTAGGAATTCAAATAGTTTTGTATCTTGATGTACTGGAACTCCCCATTCAGTATCATGATACAGCTGCATTTCTGGATGTTTATCATAAGCCCATGAACATCTGTTAACGCTATCTTTATTCATACTATTTAAGACCTTAAATGGTCAATCTGCATCAAAAGACAAAATGATCCTATAAAAGGATCTGGTTTTATGATCCACACGATCATAATATTACTATGGATAAAGAACTGGAGGAAATATACATACGCCCAACTCAACTATCTTCCAAGTGGGATTCTGATGTTGTTATAAAGCTATCTTATATACGAGGTTTCTCCAAGTATAGTAATAATAAATTATGACTAGAACTAGTAATAACGGTTTCAATTGGAACTTGAAGGAGATTATTTTGAAGGATGTAATTGCAAGTCGATCTGTCCTTGTATATTTAAGCTAGATTCGACGGAAGGAGAATGCAAAGTCGTTGTTGCCTGGCATATTGAAAGAGGTTATTTTGGTAATGATGGTATAAACCTTGATAATCTAAACACGGTCTATGCTATTTATGCTTCTGGGAATATGTTTACTGGACCAAAGTGGAAGTTAGCTTTGTATATAGATGATAAAGCAAGTGAGCAGCAAAAAGATGCATTGACAAAAATTTATTCCAAATCTGTTTCAATAGATTTTGCTGTCGAAGGTAAGAGACGTAAGTTAAAGATTCCTGCTTTGCTTGAAATCGAAATTGAGGGATTAAGTGGCAGTAATGCAACAGAAGAATCGGTGGTAATCAATCCAGGCTTTATAATAGCACCTGGATATGACCCTAATATAGCACGTTCTACTAAATACACATACAATGATCACGGGTTCGAATGGGATAATAGTGGGCGAAATGGATTTTATTCTAGATTTAGATATGAATCTTAACTATTCGCAAACTATGTTTAATGAATAATATGATTATGCAGTTGCAGTTAATCTTCTCGACCTTATATTCATTATTGACCTTAAACTAGTGTATATCAGAGCGATCTGTAATACATATCCTCCTATAATCAGAATAATTGCATTAAATGGTTTAGAGAAGCTCATCATCAGGTTAACGTGTGGTGGAGCAAGACTATTACCAACAATAACTAAAGCAGCTATTGGTATGCAAGCATAAAGTACATTATTATATCCCCTTCCATATCAAGACAGATAGAATAACAAACGATAATTCCAAAATAATTGTCCTATCGATGAATTTGGGATTTCCAAATGGGATTGCAATTAAGCCTAGTATAGTAATGAAGACTAAAATGATCAGAGTAGCACAAATATGTGAATCCATTGAGTATTTATTTTCCTTATTAAGATTAATGATATCAACCTATAAAATCTATGTTACAATATGACTGACTACGGATATTGAATGAATCTATCAACGAATGGGCTTTAATCATTAGGATAGGTTCTCTCCTGCCAACAATGTAAACAACTAGCAGTAAGGATTGTTAATCCATTATTTTAAATTACTCTAGAATTTAATTAATTAATATTCCTTCCTTGAATAAGTCTACCCAAAACCTAAAACAAGATCATGTAATAGCAAGAAGAATAAGAGACATAACTCAAGCTTGTTCAGACAAACTATATGCAAATGTAAACATCCCTCGTGAAGATATAGAAATTATATCTGTAGTAATCGAAGAATTTGTCAACAAATTTCATCACGGCAAGGAAGAACAGGTATATTTCCCGCAGACAAAATATAAGAATGGATTTGGAGAAGATATTCGCAAATTTTTGATTGAACATGAGCTTGGAAGGAGGATCGCCAAAATGCTTCTAATGGAATTAAAAAAATGGAAAAAAGA
>DATCWH010000071.1:0-23837 GCA_036566445.1 Nitrososphaeraceae archaeon | reverse complement strand
ACCTGTTAATACCAAACTTGGTAAAATAATTGACAATAAAACCAATGAGACAGATATTTTCATTTTACTTCAACTGCTAGAAGGGAGATTTTAAAGTCCAACAGATCACGTGCTATTTCTTGAGGGAATACAAAACTTTTTTGCAGTGAATTAGAATTTTCTATTTATACATCAACATAATAAGTCCCGTGACTAAAGTAGCTGAAACTAGAGCAAATGTTACTATGGTCCACTTTTCATTTTCATAGCAAAGACTCAATTTACTTATTTCACCACACTTCGAATACCGTCAAAAGATAGTGATGCTATGTGTTAATATAACTCCCTTCCTATTTATTTAGCGTCGTGGGAACCGAAATAAACAAGAGAAAGACTATTTTAATATTGGCAGGGATACTCTCTCCTTTCTTTCTTGCTTTCTTTCTTGTTATTGCCGTTATTGAACCTGAAGAGACAGAAAAGAAAGAACCAGCAATTACAGTTTCAGACCCTCAAAAATTACAACAAACAACTTCAGGACAGATAGCAGGACTGCTAGAGGGGCCAACCGTTGTCAATATAACTACCCTAGGTAATTCTAGCAATGAAACTGAATAGTTAGTTTATTTTCATAGAAACACTCAATTAGCAATCATAAAGTAGATTTTCAATTTCTGTAATGTGGTTTTGTGGTAACTGAACGTGTGATCTGTCTTTTTGCGAAAAAAGATCTTCTGTTACTTCTATCTACTTCGTAATCATAATATAGGGAAATTTGATATAGAGGAACGGTTAAGATTTTAGAAATGGCAGAGAGCATCGGGTCTTTTTCTTTCGATGTGACAAAGCGAATTCTCTCGGTACTATTTCAGGATGGCCCAACAAAAAAGACCAATTTGGCCACAAAAGCTGGGTTGAATTACAACGTCTGCGTAAGATACGTTAAGATGCTACAACTTCTTGGATGGTTAGACGTGAGTACAGATATATCTATAACAGAGTCAGGAAGAAACGTTATGAGAAGATTAATGAACCAAACCTCAGTTAATAATATCAACATTGTTCAAGACTCTAATGCAAAGCCAAATCCACACGAAGATGACATTAAACAGTTTTCTAACCAATTGACAGAAGAATCTAGTAACAAGTTTGATCAAAAGACTGAATACAAGCCTTGCATTATGATCGTTGATGACGAGCCAGATGTGTTGGTAACGTATGAATCATTTTTATTTTACAAGGAATATGATACAAAGACGTTTACAGATTCTTATAAAGCACTAAGGGCCTTTACATCGGATCCTAAACTTTATGATTTGATTATATTGGATATAAGAATGGAAAATCTCAATGGTCTTCAGCTATATCAGTGTATGAAAGCATTGAATCCATCTTCTAAAATTATATTTGCTTCTGCTCTTGATGCTGCAAAAGAATTAACGACTTTACTTCCTGGTATTACATCTCAAGACATTATAAGGAAACCTGTTGACAAAGAAAATTTCCTCCGGAGCATCAAATTTGCACTTAGCAACTGATTGCGATCTCTGATCCCGATATATGATGTAGCTCATTATGTGGCAGCAATTCCTTAAAAATGACGAAAAGTCAGAAAACTGGATTCCATGGTCAGGCTTGGTTTACTTAACGTTTAAAGGTGCTCTGTTACATACAATCTCATGAGTTATACTTCCATTCAATATGGCATGTTATGAGTTTAAAAATCCAAAATCTCATATTATTGTTTAGGCCTAAGATAAATTATCTCATATTCTGATAGCTTTTGTTGTAAGAAAAGTAGAAATAACTAAATGATAGATATTGGACTTATCCACTGATCAGTGATTAAAGAGTAAGCGCTGTTTAAAAGCAAGTGAAAGTATCTTTTTGTAGGTAAGGTTTTTCGGTATGACATCAGCTAATATCACACCGCCGCCAGTAGATGGATACTATCAGGATCATGTAATCTCTAACATGCCTCCGGAAATTAAAGCAATCGATAACAACGATGTATCCTTTACTAACAAACCTGAGAATTATTGTATAAGTATTGTTGACATAGTTGGGTCTACCAGAATAGTATCCACAATTGGAGGTTCCAAAAATGTTAGAAATTTTTATGCAACATTTATTAACACAATGGTAAATACGCTTAAGAAATACCGCGCTAAGGTAATTAAAACTGTTGGTGATGGAATAATATCATATTTTCCAGATACAGTAGATTCGACCAACATTATGGCTTTTCAAAATGTACTTGAATGTTGCTTTGCTCAGATAGAACAAGGATACACTATTAATAGTATGCTTAAAGATGATAGATTACCCAGCATCTCATATAGGGTGAGTGCCGACTATGGAAAACTAACAAAAGTTCAACTGAATGATTTTGACAATGAGGACCTTTTCGGATCAACAGTAAATCTTTGCTCCAAAATAAATTCGCAGGCGCCTCCTAATGGAATAGTAGTCGGAAATGATCTTTACCGAGTCATAAGATCGCTTCGGCCAGTTATTAATAATTACATATTCAATGAATTTGACAGCTGTTACTCCGGAGTAGGAAAGTATTCTTATGCCACCTATTTGGTTTCAAGAAGGCAACAAAGAGTTAGCAGCTCCGTACATTCATTGTACGGATCTCTCAGAGGAATAAAAGAATGTGCTATTGAAGGCATTACAAAAAAGACCCGGAATCCGAAAATCTTACTTATAGATGATGAAGTGGATGATTTGTTTGTACTACAAAATTTTCTGACGCTTGAAGGGTTTGAAGTAAAGGCATTTTCAAGTTCTCGTGAAGCGCTGAGACACTTTATAGAAATGGAGCCTTCAACTTATGATCTAGTAATTAGTGATATACGGATGCCTGAACTTAATGGTTTCCAATTATATAGCAAACTTAGAGCCGTTAAGAATGATGTAAAAATACTATTCGCGACCTGTCTTGAAATTGCTGAGGAGATGCTAACGCTGTTGCCTGACCTAGAGCGGGAGCAACTAATTCAAAAGCCAGTCGAGAAGGAAAAGTTCATCGAAATAGTGAAAAAAAATGTCATTTAGTCCAGAATGTTACCATGTAAATTCGTTCCAAAAATTAAGAATGTCATTCTATTATTACTACTCGATCCTGATGACTAACAAGGCATTTTCAATAATACCCCACTTCGAGACAGTTGGCTAATGGTGAACCTTATAAAATGAATTCCATTTCTCCTCATTTCTGTACTATGACCGGAAGATAAGTTTGATAATATTTGAGTATTTAAGACCAAGAATTTCGGAATTTTTATTTGCTCAATATTTGAAAGACATGATAAAAGCTATCTTTTTCAAAGAAGTACAAGCTAAACAGGCTTACAAGGAGCACTTAAATTTGCGGGTGTTGGTTGTTAGGTGGTGAGACCTAAAATCCCAGTAACTATAGCTTATAATTGCATTGCATGTTCTGCAACATGTTTGATTAAACTATAGTAAAGGAAATTAGCTGAAATAGCGTATAATTACAGGTCTGACGAAATGTTCTTCTCTCTACCAAAACTTTACAAAATAGGAATTCTTTCAGTGATAACGATAATCATATTTTCCTTTATCGCATTTTATTTCTTCCAAGTTATCACAGAGAAAGACTTAAAGGAAAATCTCTTGATGGAACAAATTAATCGACAAGTGGCAAATTCAAAGAGTGTGTCCCAGCACATAGGTTCCGATCTCACTCTGGTTATGACAGTGCTGGAGGGTATGACAAATTTTCCAAGTTTTCAGGAAGGACAACTATATGGGCAAGATACTAAGGCACTAATGAAGGAAAGGTACAGCGTAATACAAGACATAGTAGAGAAAATTTTTGTATTGGATAAGAATGATATCGTAGCTGTAGACTTATCTAAGACGGTCGGACCTGGATATGCAGGCGCAGATTTTTCCCAGAGAGAGTGGGTGACATACGTCAAAAATGATTTAAAACCAATTTTTTCAAAGGGTTTTGAGAGACAGGGTTTATACACTGTGTATATCGCTGTTCCGATCATAAATAGAGAAAATAGCCAGTACATTGGATTAATAGGAGCATCAATACCAACGGAGAAATTTTTTGCTCGATACGGAAATGTACATGATATTAATTCGCAATTCCTAGTGGCATTGGATAAGACTGGAACATTACTTGCGGTAGGAGCAGACAGAAGCCTAGTTGGAATGGATTTTTTTGGAGACACAGTACAGAGTTTTGTTAATCACAATGAGATACTAAACAATCTAACACAAACTCTCTTACGCGGAATTCCAAATTATGCCATCTATGATTATGGAAAGACAGAAAGGATCAATACAGGACAGCCTATATTTGTACGGGGCGAACCGAAATACTTTCTGGAAGTGGTAACGCCAACCAAAACAATTTTTTCAAAGATAGAAGAGACACTCTTCATGGAAAGACTCAAGAATACCTCTTTATTAGTAGGAGTCTTTGCTTCCATTATTCTCTTGGTAATATTTCTACTTAGGTGGAATAGCACAATGGAGAAAGAGGTGATCAAAAGAACTACAGAGTTGAATGATTCCAATACCACACTTGATATAATGGCAAGGAAGCTCACAGATGCTAATGTCTCATTGTATGAGGCGAATGAACGGTTGAAAAAACATCATAAGCTACAGCAAGAGTTTATAGACATGGCAGCACACGAGTTACGGACTCCAATTCAACCTATCCTTGGATTGGCGGATGTTTTACGTGATCGTATAGCCGATACATACGAACGTGGACTCTTAGATGTTATTATGAGAAACGCAAAAAGACTTCAAAGATTTTCATCCGATATTTTAGATGTTACAAAAATTGAAGGTAGTTTATTAAAGCTTTCAAAAATCGAAATTGATCTTAATAATAAAATAGAGAATGTAATAAGTGACATTCAAAATGGACATGATTCAGAAACAAATGGTAAGAAAAATAGAATTGTTTTCCAACGTAGAGAATCAATCACTGTATTTGCGGACAGGGATAGAATTTATCAGGTGATTTCTAATTTGCTTACTAATGCCCTAAAATACACTGAAAATGGGACAGTTACTATAAATGCATACCTGAACCATAATGCTAATAGTTATCATAAGGAAGCAATTGTCACCATATCAGATACTGGGAGAGGTATTGATCCGGAGATAATATCAAAGCTTTTCTCAAAGTTTACTACAACGTCCATGTCTGGTACAGGCTTAGGACTTTATATTTCAAAAGGAATTATAGAAGCACATGGAGGAAGAATTTGGGCTGAAAATAACTCCCCCGGTACGGGAGCTACTTTTTCCTTTAGTTTACCTGCTAAATAATTTTACCACAACAGGTAGCGCGTATGTTATAATTGGTCAACTTGATATTAAATATTTCAGGAAATTAATGAGAAAAGGGGAGTTTACTGAAGCATCCTGAGAGAAATTGGCACAAAAGCAGCTGCGGAATTTGATATTACAAAATGTGATGCAATGTACAGGAAGCACTGAAAAAACTTAAAAGTTTATAAAGCTACATCTGTTTGCGTTCTCTCGCAATTCATTATCCTTGTTTTTAGTATTACTTTTATTAATTCTTATTATAATATCGGCTCCTAATTTTACTAGGCTATCAGCTCAGAAGCAAGTTCTCCTTTCTGGAATACTTGAAGACCAGGGCGACCCAGAAAGGTGGAAAACCCTAATTCTGCCAGCGATTAAAGAGCTAAAACATAGGCGTCCAGATTTGGATATTCAAATGAACTATACAACATATCCGTATAACGAGATGAGAGAGAAGCTTTTGACTGCAGCAAAGAACCATACCGCTGTTGATCTAATCAGCCTTGATCAAATTTGGCTTGGGGAATTTGCAGAAAAGGGATTTTTAACTGATCTTACTAACTATACGAAAATCTGGGGAAAAGGAAATGACTGGTATCAAGAAAACTGGGATGGTGGTTTTTATAACGACACGATATATGCTGTCTGGGCATGGACCGATATCAGGGGTTTATGGTACTGGAAAGATATGCTGTAGCAAGCGGAAGTAGATCCAAATTCTATGAGAACTTGGGAAGGCTAGATCGCAGCTGCAAAGAAATTAAATGCTATACTAAGACCCCAAGGAATAGAGGGGATGCATCTTGTTGGAGCAAGTCATTCCCCTGATATAGAATTTTATCCTTATTTATGGATGCAGGGAGGGAATATAGTGGAATTAAAGAGTGGACATCCAACCAAAGGAAATTACTTTTTTCCAACATATAATGACACTGAAGGTCTAAAAGCGATGGATTTCATAAAGACTCAGATCGATGCAGGAGTAAGGCCACAGAAAGAGCATTTCTGGGGCAAGGAGTTTCTTGACAGGAAGTTTGCAGTTATGCTAGAAGCCTTACAGCATCATGTGGGTTTAAATACGACTGAACAAAAACGGGATTTCGAGCAGAAAGTTGGATTTCTACCAATGTTTTACCCGTACCAAATTTGAAATATAATACTTCATCTCTAATGGGCGGATGGGAACTGAGTATTCCTAGTACTTCAAAACACAAGGATCTTGCATGGGAACTAATTACGATAATGTTAGAACCTAGCATACTTGCTCCCTATGTAGTATCACATGCCAATCTTCCAACCCAGATATCAATAGGAGAAGGCTCTTATGTGATAGAGGCAAATAAGACAATTCCATATTATGATCAATTAATTGATATGATAAATATTGGCCATAGCAGACCTAATATTCCAGAATATCCCCAATTAGCAGAACACATAAGAGAAGCGTTGGATCAAGTTTACTATGGTTTGAAAGAACCCAAACAAGCATTGGATGACGCCGCCGCTAAATCAGCAAAAGTTCTAGGATGGTAACCATCATATGATTCCCTAAGGGCATTGCCAGATGACGTATGTAAGAAAAAATAATACTATCTCACTTTACCAATATCTTCATTATTTCCAATCAGAAACTTTGCTCAACGCATATTCTATTCTTTACTATTAATATGACCAAAGTGATAATACACAGTTTTTGTCAAATTTCTGACCTTGTGATTCTGATATATGACATATTGCTTCCTATTTAGAAATCTTTTGATCAACTAATTTATTAGGTGGTGTCACAAGTCCTTTTTGTAAAACAGCAGGACCAAAGAAAGATGATCTCATTTACAAATCCACTTTCGCCAATAGTTGCAAGGTACGAGTTATCAGAACTTGGATATTATTAATATATTAATTAGAATGAATAAATTCATTCTGATTATATGGAAGGATGTTTACAGGAACTTTTGAAACTATTAAAATACGATTCATTGTACCCCCCGCAAGAACTTGCATTATCAATGGGTGTGATGAATGGTAACAATATCCTAGTAACAACCCCCACATCGAGTGGGAAAACATTAATCGGATTAATGGGCATGATAAATATCCTTGGCAAGGGACAAAAAGTAGTATACCTTACTCCATTAAAAGCACTAGCCGCAGAAAAATTTGGTGAATTTAAGATTATTAGAAATTTGAGTTGTTTTAAAAATCGGAGAATAAATATCGCCATCTCAACAGGAGATTATGACTCTTATGGAACCGAATTGATTGACAAAGATATTATTATATTAACAAATGAAAAAATGGATTCAATTTTAAGGCATGAAGCAAAATGGATTTACGATGTAGGTCTATTTATTGTTGATGAAATACACCTGCTTACAGAACGTGAGCGCGGTCCAACTCTGGAAATAATATTGACAAAGATCAAACTAATGCCACAAAAACCTCAAATAATTGGAATAAGTGCAACGGTATCTAACTCAGATCAAGTAGCTGATTGGTTAAAATGCGAACCAATTCAAAGCAATTGGCGCCCTACTAAATTGATAGAAGGCGTGTATGATTATGATAAAGTTACTATGAATAATGGCACAAATTTTCAGATTAATAATATTGGAATTACTGATAACTCAACCAGCGCAATAATGACTCTTGCAATGGATTCAATAACAAATAATGGAGGCCAATCGCTTGTTTTTGCTGAGACACGTAAACGTGCTGTCTCGCTAGCAAAAAAAACATCCGAAATAGTGCCCAAATTTCTCAACAAATCTTCTAAACTGTCAGCCCAGAAGACAGGGGTAGAAATTTTAAAAGAAGGAGATGATACAGAACTTGATAGAACACTTTCAAGTACAGTCACAAATGGTGTGGGATTTCATCATGCAGGTTTGGGAGTAAAGAGTAGACAAATTGTAGAAAATGCGTTTAGAAATGGCATCATAAAGATTCTTTTTGCTACCCCGACGCTTGCTGCAGGCGTGAATCTACCGGCTAGACGTGTAGTAATTACCAGCATTTTTAGATATGATTCTGAATACGGTGGTAATATTCCGTTGAGTATATTGCAATACAAACAATTATGCGGGCGGGCAGGAAGACCGGCGTATGATAAATATGGAGAAGCAATTATAGTCACAGATTCGAGATCCAATCCAGAAGATCTTTACAATCATTTTGTATTGGGAGTACCAGAACCAATCGTCTCTCAATTAATGAATGAAAGAGCACTAAGAGTGCATGTTCTGGGGATTATAGCTTCAAGACCTAAAATCTTGAAATCTGAATTACTCTACTTTTTTGAACAAACATTCCTTGCTAGATATCACGGAAATCAAAGCATTAGCCTTGAAATTGATTCCCTCTTGCAGTATCTAAGAGATGAAGGATTGATAATAATGAGGGATGACTTACTTATGCCTACTAGATTTGGTAAACGCATTTCCCTGTTATATATTGATCCAAAGACAGGAATTCACTTCAAGAAAAATTTGGATTCTTATAATGGTAACAAATTTGATAATCATGGAACAAATTTTTTATATTGGATTAGTGATTGTTATGATTTTTATCCAAAATTAACATTGAGGCAAAATGAAATAGAATACTTTGAAAGAATATTTGAAAAACATAAACTCAGTTCATATGGACTCTCAAATTATGACTATTCACTAAAGAATTTGATTATACTTTTAGAATGGATTGATGAGTCGAGCGAAGCCAAGTTAAATGAAAAAATTGGAGTTGAACCGGGTGATCTGCATAGAATGATTGAAACAACATATTGGTTGTCATATTGTCTTTATGAAATTGCAAAATTGATAGGAAGAAAAGATCTTCTACCAGAAATAAATATACTACGGTTAAGAATTAAACATGGCATAAAATCAGAATTGATTCCGCTTATACAACTTGAGGGCATTGGAAGAATTAGGGCAAGGTCCCTATATAGGGCAGGAATCACCGACGTTACTAAGATTGACAAAATTTCTGAATCAAAATTAGGTTCTATACCAAAAATAGGAGTTAAACTCGCAAGAAAAATAAAGAATCAAATTAAGAGCAATTAAAAATGAAAACAATAGGATATTTTCAGTATAGTTACAGTAGGTGATTGATTTACTTGATTTATCTATTAGATATTATCATTTATGCAATTATCGTGTCTGCTGTTTCCTTTTTGAGCATATTTCTTATTACACCTGCTTTTATTAAATATCTAAATAAGAAAGGGAAAGTTGTTGTAGACTATCATAAACCTGGAAAACCAAATGTTCCAAGGCCTGCTGGTCCTGTCTTGTTGATAGGACTAGTAATTAGTGAAATTACATTATATTTCTTAATATTAGATGTAAAAATAATCTCCGTTTTATTAACAACAATTATCGCATTTATCGTTGGATATATTGATGACGTGAAAACTATGCCAGGTTGGTTTAAACCTGCAGCTTTGATATTGGCAGCTATCCCAATAATAATTTTAGGAAGCCACGGGGATTATCTTGGTCTAATATTTGATAGTGCGTTCATTCCAATACTATACATTCTGCTTATTTTATCTATAATACCGATAGTTGGTAATACTATAAACTCTATTGACGTATTTAATGGGGTGGCAAGTGGATTTATTATAATAACAATGATACCATTATTAGTAAGTGTTATATTATTTGGTAGTACTAACGTCTTTCTCATGGGTCTCCCATTACTCTTTGGTAGTATCGCAATATATCAATATCATAAATTTCCAAGTAAGATTTTTCTCGGAGATTCCGGTACATTGTTGTTAGGGTCAATGTATGCTAGTTTATCAATAGTAGGAAATTCAGAAATTATTGGGGTAATTGCTCTTCTACCAGCAGTAATGAATTCCTTCTTGTTTCTTTCTAGCGTAAAGAAAATAGTAGAGCACAGACAGGTCAAAACCCGACCAGTAGCAGTATGCGATGATTTTCGATTAATGGCATCTAAAGACAGTAGTGCTCCTGCAACATTAGTAAGACTTATTCTTGCCAGAGGTCCCTTGACTGAACAAGAAATAATAAGGAGAATCTTTATATTAGGAACATTTTCATCAATATTGGCCTTTATTTCAATAGTTATACAATATTCATTTATGATGGGAGAAATATCATTATGAGATTGTTCGGACTATTCATGCTGATTTTTATCATGTGGATGATGATCATGATAGTATCATACTTTTTAGTCTTTATAATTGGACCATTACAAGTTAATTTATTCTACAATTCCACCGATCGATTGGTTTCCTCTATAATTAAAGCATCGTTAGCCATTGGACTGGTAGTTGTGTTGATTTTATTACTGGGTATCTTGAAAACAAAATATTTACAAAAGACGTTACTAAGAAACTGATCGTAAAGCAAATAGTAGTTTTATTAATTCTTATTTAAATCAAGAGTACTTAATATTGGTAACCTGGTGTAAGTATAAAAATCTATTCTAGTTGAGATGGAACTTATATCCTTGAGACCTTAATCAAATCCTTGAATCTCACTTCCATTCCGTATCTCTTTTCTTCGTGTTTCATATGATTGTAAATCTTAAATAATTCTAGAGCATTTTTAAAGAGATTAAATTTACCATTAATTTTCATCTGAATAAACTTGAATACAAGTGCATAAATTTGAAACTTCTTTAAAACCTCTCTTCTATATGCATTAAAATCATTAATATGTTTGATAAATAATTGCGCACACCATGTTGACGGAATGATTCCTTCACCAAGCAAAGGATATACGGTGCCTATGGATTCCCCAACACCTACAGTTTTTCGACCATCAGTAAATGGTTCAGAATTTTTAGGCGGACTTATTCTAACTGGACGACCAACCTTCTTTATTATTTCACATTTATATTTTTTTAAAAATTTATCGACAAATATATTGTTATTTTTTCGTTCATAATCTCCAGACCCAATATGTGCATAACCATTTTCTAGTGGGAAATACCAAAAATAACCCTTCATGGAAGGAAAAGCTTTCAAGTAAAAATCGTCAAAAGGAGTATTGTCTTGATATTTCACTTTGTACTGAACACACGGTATCCACATTTCATTTTTGGGACGTGGCAAATAATTACGGTGAAAACCTGTAGAATCAATTATAAGATCAAAATCTGATTCTAAAGTCTCTTTCTTTGGAATAACTCCAAACTGGATATTGGTACCCCTCGTCATATCCTTAATTAATTTTAATTTGTCGTAAGTAACCATTCCTTTCAATCCAATATCAATACTGTTATCCTCCTTGCTACTCTGACTCATATCTACCTTCATGCTTTTTCCTTCATGTAAAATATAGTCATCAAATTTAAGACCACATTCTTTAACCAAATCTTCCATTATATTTTCACAAGTTGCCCATGCACAAACTGCATCATGTTCTTCAACAGGCATTCTTTCATATCCTTTCACGTAATAATCATGATTATTGCTGAGTCCGTTCATAAGATATGCTCCTGCAACTCCCATTCCAACGACTCCTATCTTCATTTGGTAACGACAAATAATATACTGTTAAATAAAAATGTGATGTTTTTGCTAACTCCGGTTCGTTTCAAGTATTGTATGTATGGTAAGTTATATTAGTAGTTAAAATTAGAATTTATCTACGATAAAGAAAGTGTCAAAAATAAGTATTCCAAGATATGCTAGAATCGGGATGATACTACTTGTCATAGGAGCTATAATTGTAGGAATTGGTACTTTCTTGAGCAAAGGTTCTTTATCGCTTTATGGATTAATAATGGCCATATCCGGATTTATCATTTATTTTGCATCTTCAATTGCGTCTAGAAGGAAAAATATGCAAAGATGAGGATATTCCGCAATTAGATGCAAATCATCGATTAGCCTCATTCTGAATGACTCGTTTAGACAAGAGAATGATTTTTGATTAAACTTATAAATTGTAACAAGCTATCGTATGCTGAAGATAGTTGGAAGGTAGTACTATAGAGAAAGAAGACAATTTTGAAGATCTGGATAAGGCTTTTACTGACAACTCAGATATCAAAACTGGAACTACCTCCGAAACGACCGACAGTATTGATGAGGAAAGCTCTTTAGAGACTGATAGGCCTGATTATGATACAACCGAGGATCAATCAGTTGATACTAATGTTAGCACTGAAAACTCTCAGGTAGAAACCGATAGCCAGGAAACCGATTCAAAATTTTTTGCAATTAGAACAACTGGTGGTCAGGAACACATTGTCGTAAATTTGGCACAAAATAGGATAAATTCAAAGAAAATTCCTGTGCGTTCTATATTGTTACTAGATAGTTTTAAGGGATACATAATTATTGAGGCTCCTAATTCGAATATTGCTTACGATGCTCTTATTGGGGTAAGACATGTCAAAGGACAGATTCGCGGAGAATTACCATACAAAGACATTGAAAACTATTTAGTAAAAAGGCCAGTAGTATCGGAATTAAATATAGATGATACAGTCGAAGTTATTGCCGGGCCATTCAAATCTATGAAGGCCAAGATAACAAGGGTTGACTATGAAAAACAAGAGGCAACAGTATTATTGTTAGATTCCCCATATCAAATACCTGTAACTGTAGATGCAAATTATCTAAAAAAGGCATCATAGATACGGTACAAAAACTATTAAATTTAAGAACATAAATCTAAGACTGGTAAGATGGAACAAAAAAAATCGATTTCTGCTCTTGTAAGCGGTGGTGAAGCAAGTGCTGGACCTCCACTTGGACCAGCTTTAGGCCCGATGGGTATTAACGTATTGCAAGTAGTTAATACGATTAATGAAAAAACCCAAGAGTTTCATGGAATGAAAGTACCTGTAAAAGTGGAGGTTGATCCAGATACAAAAAAATTTAACGTAGAAGTTGGTGTGCCTCCGACTACTGCTCTAATAGCGAAGGAATCTAATGTATCTAAAGGATCTGGTACAGCGGGAAAAGATTATGTTGGCAATATTTCCATGGAAGGAATAGTAAAAATAGCAAAAATGAAAATTGATATTTCGTACGCAACTAGCCTAAAATCAAGTGTAAAGGAAATTATAGGCTCCTGTGTAAGTAGTGGGATTAAAGTAGAAAACAAACCAGCAAAAGAAATCTACCCCGATCTGATGGCAGGAAAATTTGACCAACTTCTAGTATAAATTTGAATATTGTTTTGAATTGTCGCAAATTTAAAATATCCCCAAACTAGATTTTACATTAAATTTTAGGAGAAATGATAAAATAAATGTCAGTTCAACAAGGTTCGGCAGGCGGCATGCCTGTTTTAATATTGAAAGAAGGGGCAAGTCAGACGAAAGGACGTGATGCACAAAAAAACAATATCGCTGCTGCAAAATTGATAGCTGAAGTAGTAAGGAGCTCTTTGGGTCCACGAGGAATGGATAAAATGTTGGTAGATGGACTAGGAGATGTAACAATAACTAACGACGGTGCGACTATATTAAAAGAAATTGACGTTCAACATCCCGCTGCAAAGATGATGGTAGAAATAAGCAAGGCCACTGATAATGAAGTAGGTGATGGAACTTCATCTGTAGTAGTTTTAGCAGGTGCATTGATTGAAAAGGCGGAAGAATTAATCAATAAGGATGTTCATCCAACTATTATTGTTGATGGATATAGAAAGAGTGCACTAAAGAGCATTGAAATATTTAATCACATAGCACAAAAAATAGATGGAGGCAATAAGTCTGAATTAATTAAAGTAGCAAAAACATCGATGCAAACTAAACTTGTCTCAAAAGACTCTATTGAATTATCAGAAGTGGTTGTGAATGCGGCTTTACAGGTTTCAGAACCAAATGAATCGAGATATAGTGTAGATATCGATGACGTCAAAGTTGAAAAGAAAGCAGGGGGTTCATTACGAGATACCAAACTAATTAGAGGAATTGTACTTGATAAAGAAGTTGTTCATGGTGGAATGCCAAAGAGAGTTGAAAAGGCAAAAATTGCGCTTGTCAATTCTGCTTTAGAAATAGAGAAAACTGAATTTGATGCTAAAATCAACATTAATTCACCAGATCAAATGAAGATGTTTCTTGAAGAAGAAAATAAAATGCTAAAAAGTATGGTAGACAAAATAATTTCATCAGGTGCAAACGTAGCTATTTGTCAAAAAGGTATAGATGATGTTGCTCAACATTACTTGGCCAAATCCAACGTTTTGGCAGTTCGCAGAGTTAAAGAAAGTGATATGACCAAATTATCCAGAGCAACAGGTGCTCGAATTGTTAATAATCTTGAGGACTTGAGCTCTAAAGATCTAGGTTCGGCAGATCTCGTAGAGGAGAGAAAGGTTGAAACCGATAAATGGGTTTTCATTGAAGGATGTAAACATCCAAAGGCTGTTACTATTCTTATTAGAGGAGGTTCACAGAGGGTCGTTGATGAGGCGGAACGTTCAGTACACGATGCACTAAGTGTTACTAAGGATGTCATGGAAAAACCCTCGATAGTTGCGGGTGGCGGATCACCAGAATCCTATGTTGCAGGAAAACTAAGAGAATGGTCTTCCACATTATCTGGAAGAGAACAATTAGCTGCAGATAAATTTGCAGAATCCCTTGAAGTTATTCCACTAGCGTTAGCAGAGAATGCTGGAATGGATCCAATAGATACACTTACAGAGCTACGTTCCAAACAAACAAAGGGATCCAAATGGAGTGGGATTGATGCAAGAAGTGGGAAAATTGTAGATATGTCCAAGCTTGATATTGTAGAACCACTTAGTGTTAAGGAACAAATTATTAAATCAGCAACGGAGGTTGCGTCCATGATTCTTAGAATAGATGATGTAATAGCTTCCAGTAAATCTGGAGCTGGTGGCCCTCCTGGTGGCGGTATGCCTCCTGGTGGCATGGGAGAAATGTAAACAAAAAGAATCATTACCTTATTTTTTTAGCATTTTTTAACTCTAATTCAATGACTTCTTTAACCCATTTACCCGTATACTTTATTTTTTGCAATCTCTTTAGATAATCATACCAGGAAATTTTACCATATCGACTTTTCCATATCTCATAATGACCCTTTAGAGATTGTAACGCCTCATAATGATATTCACAATATTCTTCATGAGTCGTCTTCCTCAAACATAAGATGCATCTTGTTTCAAATTTTATCGTCATTAAGTTATATCAGATAACACCCACTTCATAGCGATTGCGTCATATGTATATAACATAAATTCTCTTTTTGTTTCAAGATTTTTGATTTGTGCATGAATTGCGTCTGTAATATGTTCGATTTTTTCAAGTGCATGCTCAAACTGCGGACCAATTTCATTAGTTAACGAAAAGACCAACTTTGAATTTGCGTCTATTGATATTCCACAAAATGTTAGTACTATTTTTAATCCTTTTCTACCTCTCCTACGTTTCATTTCTTTAAATAGATACTTAATTTTCTGCCAATTATCAAAACCAAATGATTGGAAAAAATACTCATCATACGGAACTGGGAACTCGATATTTAGTAGGCTTACGTATTCGGATTCCTCAACTAAAATATTTTCTTCATTGACCAAAGAAAATTTAGATAAAGTATTATAGATTACTTCTATTTCAAATGTGGATATTCCAAAGTATTCAACTTTAATCATACTATTCAAGTTAGAGCAATTATTGCATTGCAAAGGATTAATCTTTTGATTTAAATCAAGTTGATTATAGGTAGCTAATTTCGGTAGATTTTTAAGTCTACGCTAATAAAATTTCGTGGACGATTTGAACTCAATTAAGATTCTTGAAAGGGATAATAATCACATAGTTATTGAATTTAATGATATTCCAAGACAGTATGTCAATGCATTAAGAAGATTATCTATCAGTCAAGTCCCTACTTTTGCAATTGATGACGTTGTAATACTAGAAAACTCATCTGTTATGCATGATGAAGCTATCGCTCATAGACTGGGACTAATTCCATTGCGTACAGATCTTGAGAGATTTGTAATGCCACATCTTTGTGAATGTAAAAGTACCCTCGGGTGTTCAAATTGTAAAGTGCTATTAGTTTTAGACGCTGAATCTCAAGACAAGACTAAAGTTATTACTTCTGCAGATTTAATATCTGAAGACGAAGTTGTAAGACCTGTAAATAGTGAAATTCCAATAGTATCATTAGCTCCAGGTCAAAAATTAAAGTTCGAGGCATATGCAAGGTTAGGAACCGGAAAAAACCATGCAAAATGGCAACCAACCTCGGTGGCAGTGGTAAAAGATAGCAAGGAGGAAGATGATTCTATACTTGTCATTGAATCCAATGGCTCATTAACACCCCAAGAGATTGTATTAGAGGCCGCCAAAATTCTAGGTTCAAAGATCAAGGAATTTGATAGTGTGATTCAATCCCTATCATTACCAAAGAATGTTTAGATATAGATTTATTTGGGGTTTAAGGATAGCGAGAATATTTCATGTTTCCTGATACTTTAGAGAATACGATTTGGACTCTTAGGAATGCTTTAAAGAAAAATAAAGTTCCAATTTGGAAAGCTGTCATAAAACAGCTTTCTAGATCGAGATCTAACAGAAGGGAAGTTAACATAGGTCAATTGGCACACGTTACTAAAGATAAAGAAGTTGTGGTAGTACCAGGGAAGATACTGGGTTCTGGTGAAATAAGTCACAAGCTAACATTATGGTGTTTCACTATTTCAGAAGTAGCTACAAGAAAGATACTTGACGCTGGTGGAAAAATACTTCCTCTTGATAGCTTGATAAAGAAATACCCAGATGGTAAGGGGGTAAGAATAATTGGTTAAACAATTAGTTGAGCAAACACAAAAACCTAATCAGATTTTAACAATTGATGCAAAGGATTGTATTGCAGGGAGAATGTGTTCCCATATTTCAAAACTTTTACTTAAAGGCCATCATGTCAGAGTAGTAAATGCAGAAAAGTGTATGATTTCGGGTAATAGGTACATGACTATCAAGACATATAAACAATTTCTAGAAATTGCATCTGCCACAAATCCCATACATGGTCCATTTCATCCGAGAAAGCCTGATAAAATCCTCACAAGGATGGTCAGAGGTATGTTACCAAAGAGGAAATCTAGTGGAATAACTGCATTAAAGAGATTGAGAATCTATATCGCAATACCAACAGAACTCAGGGATGTAAAGCTTGAAACATTTGAAGATTCAAAAATTAGAAAACCTTCATCATATTTTATAACTCTTGGTGATTTAGCAAGACAAATAGGTTGGAATGGGTTGGATACTTATGAATAAAATAGATCTTTATCCAGGCCAAAGGAAATCAAGTAGAGCTGTGGCAACAATATCAAAGGGAACGGGAAAAGTTAGAATAAACAATATACCAGCCGAATTATTGAATTCCGAAGTAGCAAGGGAATTAGTACTTGTTCCTCTTAAATTGATAGGTGACTACAGAGATAGGGTAGATATTAGTGTCAAGGTGCACGGAGGCGGTTTCATGGGACAAGCATTTGCAAGTACTGTTGCTATCTGTCGAGCACTAACGGGTGCCGGAAAGGGTGGAAGAGATCCAAAAGATCATCCATTTGCAAGAAGCATACGCACAGAAATTCGCAAAAGAATTACAGAATTTGATAGACACTTATTATCAGGCGACCCCAGACAAACAGAATCAAAGAAATTTGGTGGATCTGGAGCAAGACGTAGAAAACAAAAGTCGTACCGTTAGATTTTCTGTTTTACTTATTTTATTTGTAACCAAACCTTCTACTCATTTTTTATCAGTAATTTATGATCTATTGCTATAGATGTTATTTTTTTACAACATCCTGACGTTCTGGAGATATATAAAATTCCATTAATTTTTTATCATAGCAGATACCACAAATATATCCTGAAATCTTCCACTCTTCCATTGATTGGTACTTAAAGGTTAACTTGTTACCACACAGGACACATCTTAGATCATCTTTATTCATCAATATGAGTCTAATCTAGAGTAAATTAAAAGTTGTGAAATAAGAATCAAACATGATAACCATTTGGCCAACTTGAATCTGCAAAAATATTCTCAATAATATAACAAGCAATATTTTAAATTAGGATCTTAAAGTCACCATAAATATCACATTGAATGCTAAAGAATCATATTATAAAGTATTTGATCTCATTGAAAAGCATCATGAATGGTTTAGATCCTCTATTCCTTTAATTGCAAGTGAAAATATTCCAAGTCCTGCTGTGAGAGAAGCTATAGTGTCAGACTTTGGAAATAGGTACGCAGAAGGCTGGCCTGGTGAAAGGGTCTACGCAGGCTGTATTTACATTGATGAAGTAGAAATAATATGCAATGAATTAGCAAAAAAGGTATTCAATTCTGAATTTGCTGATTGTAGGGCTACTTCAGGTGTTGTTGCAAATCTTGCAATATATTCTGCTTTTTCTAGTCCTGGAGACTACATGCTAGCTGCATCTATTCCCAGTGGAGGACATATTTCTCATGGTAAAAAGGAACATTCTGGGACCGCTGGTCTTGTGCACGGGCTCAATATAGAACATTATCCGTTCTCAAAGGAAGATATGACAATTGACGTGGACGCTACTAAGAAAAAGGTCACTGAAATGATTGCAAATGGCAAGAAACCCGCTATTGCAATGTTTGGAGGAAGTCTATTTCTCTTTCCCCATCCGGTCAAAGAATTGGCAAGTTTTATGCATGATAATAATATTTTCATTAATTATGACGGAGCTCATGTAGCAGGATTGATAGCAGGAGGAGAATTTCAAGACCCAATTCGAGAGGGTTCAGATTCTATGACAATGAGCTCTCATAAGACTCTCTGGGGCCCGCAAGGTGGAATTATCGTTTCACTAGAAAAATATGCAGATAGCATTAAGAAATCTATTTTTCCAGGAAATACAAGCAGTCATCATCTTCATCATGTAGCAGGTAAGGCCATAGCTTTGGCGGAGTCCTTAGAATTTGGAAAGGAATATGCTAAACAAGTCATAAGGAATGCAAAAACCCTTGCTGAATCACTTGCAAATTTTGGTTTTACAGTTTTAGGAGAAAAACATGGATACACAGAATCACATCAACTAGCTGTTGATGTTTCCAAATTTGGGGATGGTGGAACTATTGAAAAAGAATTAGAGAAAGCAAACATTATTCTTAACAGACAACTCTTGCCAGGTGATATCAAATCTGGTAAACATTATATGCATCCAAGTGGAATAAGGTTAGGTGTTCCAGAAGTAACTAGACTAGGAATGAAAGAAAACGAGATGAAGGAGATAGCATCATTTATCAAGCAAGTAGTAATTGATAAATCAGATGCCAAGAAGTTAAGTAGCGCTGTATCTGAATTTCGCAAACAATTTCAAAAAGTACAGTACGCATTTGAAAATTCAACTGATGCTTATGAGTATATAAAAATAAGAGCTTGAAGACAACAAACAAATAATTATCCAATTTACCTGCCCAACGTTTTGTCGGAATCTTTTACAAACTTTCAATACAAAATTAAATTTTATCACTAATTTGCACCTAGCTTAATATTTTTTACTTGATGTATAACTTTATTGACTCATACTGCATAGAAAATCTAGATAATATGTCAATTTACAATAGATTAGCTTAATTTTTATGATTCTAAGTATAAAATTCTATGAAGCGATTTAATCAATTGATGATAATATTTCAATAAACGACTAATTATATTAAACAAAATATATTTCAAAACCATTTATATTTTGATATTTATATCAAATTGGGTCATAATATAAAATTATTACAATATATCAATTTATTTATGATGAATTTAGCTCTAGAACTAATGAACAAGAAACAACCAATGAAAGGGACCTTTTTACTGGCCTCATTGTTGACGTTGATGTTTGGAGCCTTATTTGTTGCTACAAGTGACCAAGTGTATGCCGATATCTGGGATGATGATGACACTATGGAGGAACTTGTAAAGGATATAGACAATGGTAAGGATAATGATGATGATATGGATTGGGGTGACTTCAAAGATTCTAAGGTTTTCAAACAAGAAGATATTGAAACACAAGGGTGTATAGAAAATAGAGAGGAGCTTTCAAATAACCTAGCAGATTATGAAGTACTTCATTGCTTTGAAGACTCAGATTACGCTTACTGACAATTAACATCCAGAAGCAGTCCAACTTTTTTTTAACTTTCTTTCTTTCTATTATCTATAGCTATACAGTTACCAACATATAGTATAGAAAGTTTAGTTATGAAATTGACATCATACTGGCAATAGATGTTATATATTAGACAGAAGTAAATTAATAATGTTAATTGTTTACAAATATACTAGTACCTGTTGATGGATCGGATAATTCTTACAGAGCTCTAGATGCAGCATTAATTCTTTCAGAAAAATTAGGATCAAATATTACTGTAATTCATGTAATGGAAGAAGTTCCGATTACGCATATTGGATCAGAAAAACTCTTAAATGAACTGCTAGAAGCCTACAAAAAAGAAAATCAAGACATACTTTCGAAATGTTCAGAAATTGCTACTCAAAAAGGACTAACTATCAATACCTTTCTTCTTCAGGGTAATCCTGCTTCTGTAATTCTGGATTTTAGCAAAAAAGAGAAATTTGACATTTTAATCATGGGAGGTCGAGGACTGGGGAAGTTTAAGGAGTTAATACTAGGAAGTGTCTCAAGCAAGATCGTGCATCACTCTCCCTGTGCAGTTTTGTTAATAAGGTAATGCTGAATGTTTTGAGATTATGTTTTTATGCCGTATCAGTCTTGGTATACCGACATTATAATAAAACATATAATCACCTGGGATTTTATTCTAATAAAGAATAAGCTTATGTTAATCCAATAGCATACCCTTGTCTGGGATATGTTGATAAATTTGAAGATAGACCGGATTTAGAAAGAGTCGGTTATCTGAAAAGAACGATACTTTCTAAAGTAATTCACTTTGGAGATTGGAATAATACAGAATTAAATAATAATCACAATTAAAAAATTTTTCATACGTAGTAAATGTTTACAACGGCTTCACGAACAGATTGAACTAATATGTAACAAATACTAAATACATATACCAATATTGCGATAATTGAAACTAATTCCCCGTAATTGTACTAGAACTAACCTTGTTTCTAATATGTGTACGGAGTTCTTTCTTTATAGTTTTGGTAACAATGGGAAGAATTCTGGGATCATCAACTTTTGGAATTATGTAATCATCTCTAAGATGAATGTCTTCAACTATACTCGCAATAGCATATGCCACAGATACAAGCATAAACTCACTTAGATTATTCGCTCTAAGATCCAGCAGGGCTCTGAATATAAACGGAAACACTACTGCATTGTTAATCTGATTAGGAAAGTCCGATCTACCTGTTGCAACAATTCTTGCACCGTATTCTAATGCATAGCTAGGGGTTATTTCAGGATCCGGATTACTTAGGGCAAATATTATTGCATCTTGATTCATGGATTCTATCATTTGTTTATTCAAAATATCCGCTTTTCCAGACACACCAATAAATACATCTGATTTGCTAATTACGTCTTGTAAAGTCCCTCTTGCCTTTCTAATATTTGTGCTAATGGATATCTCTTTCTTGTATGGATTCAGATCATTAATATCCGTTCTTCCGTCATAAATTGCACCTTTAGTATCAGTATTTTTTTACCAACTTGAGCGCATTTAGCAGTGCTGCAAGTGTAATTATGGCAGTTCCATGTTGATCATCATGAAAAATAGGTATTGATGTTTCTTTACTTAATCTTTCAACTATTTCTAGCACTTTTGGTGATTCGATATCCTCTATATTTATTGCACCAAAATTTGGTTGTATCATTTTTACAAATCTGATAATTTCATCTTTGTCTTGAGTGCTAATGCATAGGGGAATCGCATTTATATCTCCTAACGCTTTGAATAAGACTGATTTTCCCTCCATTATTGGCAGTGCAGCCTCTGGACCAACGTTACCCAATCCAAGAACTCTTGTTCCATCACATACTATTGCCACATTATTCCATTTTGATGTATATTCATAAGCTAATTTTTTATGATTGCTTATTTCTAAGGCTACATATGCCACCCCCGGAGTATAAATTAGGCCTAGTGTTCCCTTTTCTTCAAATGCATTGTCTAAGGAAACCGTACTTCGAATTTCGATCTTTCCCTTCAACATTCTATGAAGGCTAATTGCGTCATCCCTCAATGTCAAATGAATTCAATTATGAATTCAATTATATTTTATTTTGTTTTCTAGTACATCTCATATTTCCATTTTCTTAAGCTTTTATAGCATGTTTGTAGGTAGATAAGATAAAGATTTAGGCTCCCCCCCTCTATCAAGTTATACATATTTTATAAATCATAATATTGAACTTTCACAAGTGTCTATCCATAAAGTCTCGATGAGAAATAAACGAATGAATAAAACAGAATTGGAATCACAGTATGTTGTTAGAATCGGAAATCAGCACGAAGCTGAGAGAAAAATTAGTGACACTATTGAACATGAAATCGAATGTCCAAGATGCTATCATATTATGACTTTATGCTCTGACTTTGATAATCTCTATTATCTTTGTGAAGAATGTGATTTTTCCTTGTATACATTAAAGTAATTCTCGTAGGCGGTTGTTTCAAAGTATCAAGACAAAAAATGTTATGATGTTAAACCAATACAGTCACAGTTTAGTATGAATGATGAACAAGAAGAAAAATTGCTATTTCAAGTACAGGCCATATTTCCAATCAGACGATTCCATCTCTTTTATGAATGAAAGCAAGACATCCTCTAACATTTGTAGAATTTCATGACCCTTTTTGATGTTTGCTTTTTGAGGAGCACCGGTGGCTCCAGTCGAAGTTAATTCGTCAAATTTCCAAAATATTCTGATATTTTCAGGTAATTTTGGAATAACATCCTTTGGTGCAGACTCCATATTTACCAAATCTGGTCGAACTGCAAGAACCGCAGAGGTTTCTGCTTCACCGCCATGACCAAGTCCACTGCAAACCTCAAAGAGATCTTTTTTTAACTGGCCTACTAGAATCCACCAAGATTCCAGACATGCTATTATCATCTCAGGATGTTGATTTTTTATAGTTCTGGCTGCAATTTCTATCGGACCAATATTTCCATCATGACCATTTATTATGAGTACGCGACTTACCTTATTCTGAATAAGACTTGAAAGAAGATCAGAAATTATACCTACCAAGGTTTCAGGATTAATACTCATCGTCATTTGAAATTGGTCATGATGTAAGCTGACTCCATATGGAATAGCAGGAAGAACAATAACATTACTCACCTTAGCAGCAAGTCTTTTTGCAATTTCTGTAGGGAAAATAAAATCTGATCCGAATGGCATGTGATCTCCATGGTTTTCACAAGCGCCAAATACTAGGATGGCAATAGTTTTTTCATTTACCGTTTTCCCAACTTCTACGGCATTCATCTCTTCAATAAATCGTTTGTACCTTCCTTCCATACTGCTATTTGTCATACAGGTTAATAGTTACT
>DATCWH010000022.1:0-2960 GCA_036566445.1 Nitrososphaeraceae archaeon | reverse complement strand
ATTTAGAAAATAATTAAGTTATTCATTCATTTATGCCTTATTCTGACTAGTGGATTAATAAAGTGGATCTATTTCTCGTATGATATAGGATAATTGTCTTTTAATTTCTTCTTTGCTGTTAGTTTCTGCTGTACTTTCATCAAGTGCCTTAACCATGTCATCTAAAAATGCTTTTAATGCCGTTCTATGTTCTTTATTATTATAATATTTATTGATCATTACGGCCTTGGTTTCTTTGTCTTCTATCCATCCAAATATTTTATTTAATACATCTAACTTCAATTGTTCTTGTTCTTGTTTGTCGTTGTTATTATTATCTGTAGACATTTTCTATCTAATATTATACCCTTTTAGACTTAACCTTAATGCATCTAAACTATCTGAATAACTAGTTTGTTCTTTATCTAGTGAATATTCTTTAGCCTGTGCCGTCCTCAATGAAACTATTAATTTATTATACTTTGAAGGTTTGGCCAAATATCCTTCATTTCTGTTTTGTTCTTTTTCTCTTTGTTTTTGTTTTTGTTTTTGGTTTTGGTTTTGGTTTGGTTTTTTAGTCTTCTTTACGCTGGCACTTACCTTATCTTTTACGTCCACATTTTGCGTCTGTTTTGCTGCTTTTTGCTTATGACCACAAATAGCGCATTCGTAGTATCTAATGCTCCCAGTTTCTTTAAATTGGCCTTTTGGTTCTGCGCTAGCGCTAGGGGTTACCACAGGATATAGATGACCCTTTTTACATTTAGGACATAACTCTCCAATCCAGACACAGAATTATTAATCGTGAGGTGGGTATTAAATACTAAAAATAAACTTTCTGCTTAGTTCCGAATCTTGAAAATAAAGATACTAATAAAAAGAAGATTAAATTAATACCAATACCTGGCGAGGTTTATTTTTATAATCGGAATCACGTTATCTGGTTTGGTAAGGTACAAGTAAACACCACAAGACCTAGGTGCGATATCATTTACCGAGATTCTACCATCCAACTTGTTACTAAATCTATTAATTCATCATCGCTATTCAAATGTTTTCGTACCAATATTATTACGTGTAGATAATATAAAAATTCTTCCCGTGTATGTTCTGACACAAATTGCTAACTATATTTGTGATTTACATTTGAATCATTAAATTTTAAACCTTATATTAGTTTACTAATCATGGTATCAATATTATTCGGGTTGGATGGGACTGATAATACTATGAGTCTAATTTTGAAACCCGATTCTGAAGTCCAGTTCTCATTTCTTCAACTAATCGAATTCAAAGATACTTCATTGGGGCACCGATACCATTAGCATAATTGCTTCAGAGCAGAAACCATGTGATTTCCAACGTCGTCCCAAGTCTTACTCAATTTGAATTTTTGTTCGTGAACCGGTGCTAATTGAAGCCACTTGTCATATCCCTTAACCGCTACCAATGCCTTCTGGGCAAATAATTCGTGATTTCCAATATGCACTAGTTCCACATTGTTGAGAGACCCCTCCTGGAACCTTTCCTCAAAAACTGGAAGTTTCCAGGCTACTATTGATAGTCTTGCAGAAAGCGCTTCAGTTATTGCCATACTAAATCCTTCGTACATTGAAGGAAAAAGGAAAACTTTTGCCCTTCTATAGAGAAGGGCCTTGTTCTCATCAGAAACTATGCCCATATGATCTATACCAATATAGCGTAACCGTGACAAATCGTTTGAAGAAGTACGTCCAATCATGACAAGTTTGCTTGTAGGATTTTTCTTTTTTATAATAGTCCAAATTTTTTCCATTCCATAGAATTTTTCAAGCCTTCCTACGCAAAGAAAATCAAGGTCTTTTTTCCCCTCACTAGGCATCGATAAATCGTCTGAACTTGAACAACCAACAACTACTATCTTCTTGCTATAGCTAATCTTCAATATCTCATGCAGTTGACACAAAGAAGCGCTGCTGATGGTCATTATACTATCACTATTCTTGAGCATTATTTTGGTAAAGAAGTCAAGTAAACTACAATATTTCCTACGGAGCGCTCCACCTTGCTTGTGCCCGACAAAAAATGGCTCGTAATGATGGAATAT
The DNA here is from genome assembly GCA_036566445.1 of Nitrososphaeraceae archaeon. Taxonomy (GTDB): domain Archaea; phylum Thermoproteota; class Nitrososphaeria; order Nitrososphaerales; family Nitrososphaeraceae; genus TA-21. Next base: position 895 of record DATCWH010000022.1, on the reverse strand, counting down.
TGTTACTATTCTTGTATCCGGTCTGAATAAACGCAATAGGATCCACATCCATATAGCCGCCTCGCCATATGTATCTAAGATGGCGATCTTAGGGTTGATAAAAAGTCCCTCCAAAAGAGCACGGATGTCGAGTATGTGCGGAAATACTCTTCCCTTTGATTCCCGACCGTTGCTAACTTTTCTTATATTGAAAACCTCACTTTTTTCAAGATATTCGACGACCTTTTTTATCCAGACGGGACCCCCAAGGAATCGAACGCTTAGTGGATATCCAAAAATCAGAAGTACCGGAATTTTTTGCTCAATCAATCCATTTCAACAAATTTTGCCATAAAGTATAATATAGTAATGAGAGGATAAATGCTTTTAACCTTGTATCTGTTTACTAATTATAGTATCAATAATATTCGGGTTCGGTGGGATTCGGACGGTCCATGTATTCGGGTTCTGTTGAATGCTATTTAGCTCTTTCTATTGAGCAGTTTTAACTATTGACTAATCTAATCTATGAATATTGTTTATAATCGCAGCACACTACGCATCATTGTGAGTTAGAGTGTAGCTCCTGTTTGATGCAATAAATTTAACTGATCTACGACATCCCGGTGTTCGACAATTATGCCATTCTCTATTCTATAGAGATCAGCAGATCTGATCTTTACTGGTTTGTGTGTAGGTGGCATTCCTTGAAATTGTCCTTGGTGCGTGCCAGATCCGTTAAGGAATATAACCACAAGATTATTTTCTGCAACTATTTGTTCTAGGTTTGCGTGCCAATCAGGAAATGCTTTAAAGAACGCACTTAAGAATTGTTTGAATCCTTCATTTCCCTTTCCTGCCTGGGGAGTCAAATAGTTTTCAATCACTGACAGATTGTGTTTATTGAAAATTTCTT
>DATCWH010000034.1:0-5966 GCA_036566445.1 Nitrososphaeraceae archaeon | reverse complement strand
CGAACAACTCAATAACGTGACAGTAAAGGCTTCAGTCGTAAATGATTTGGTCGGTGAAGCTCTGCAACACTATAGTGGTTCTCTCGGCATGGAGGAAAGTACGCATGAAGAAAATGAAGAGAATGCAACTGCTACAAATGAAACAGAAAACGATAGCAATGAAACAGCAAAGATAGTTGATGAGGCCGCGTATCAGAGTGCACAAGCAACCGTGTCACGAGCGATAGATGCCTACAATGAAATAAAACCAAATGAAAATACGAATTCAACTGAATTGGGGAACTCATTGACTTCACTAAAAGGCCAGATAGATAGCAAGAGTCACTTTGATGAAATTGACAAGACAGTAGACGAACAAATTTCACCTTTACTAAAAGATATTTTCAAGCTGGGCTTGGCTGAAGGAGAAGAACATGCAGAAGAAGGTGAGCATGCAGAAGAAGGAGAAGAACATGCAGAAGAAGGTGAGCAGGCTTCGTCACAAAATGAATCTCACGAAGCAGGTACAAACGGATAAGGTTAGACACCAATTAATTTTCTTCTTCTTTTAGCCGTATTCTTTAGATTTAAATTTATATTTGGTGATTAATGACTCGTTTCTGATGTCTATTATTGGGATCACAAGTTGGTGATAAGTGTCCTATGAGAATTCCAAAATTAGAAGATTTGAATATCAATTTGAAGATCTTTGGCATTGTCCTACCCTTAACTCTAATATTGTCAAGCTTGTCTATCTTGAACTTTCAGTCAACTTATTCTCAAAATTCAGAAGATCCGAAAAGTCTTAATTGTGAAGATAACACCGATCAATCACAATACGTTACTAATGTTGCGGTGGAAAACCAATCAGACGGAGTAGGACCCGTTACCAACGATCTTCCCGGTTTTCATTATGTAAAGAAATTTGATAGTAATGGTACTCTAATTTCAGCGTGGGGTACAAAAGGAACAGGGCCAGGACAATTTTTACATGCCCATGGAATTACAGTTGATTCTAGCGGAAATGTTTATGTAAGTGATGCGGAGAAATGTAACATTCAGAAATTTGACAGTAACGGTAATTTCATTACAATGTGGGGTACACGAGGAACAGGTCCAGGACAATTTTTCCAGCCTGAGAGCATGGCCGTAGATTCAAAAGGCAATATATTTGTCGCTGATTACGATAACCAATATATTCAGAAATTTGACAGTAACGGTAATTTCATTACAATGTGGGGGAGCAAAGGAGAGGAGGATGGTCAATTCGATAAACCGTGGGGAATTGCAGTTGATTCAAAAGATAATGTTTATACAAGTGATCAGGCCAATCCTGAGGTTCAAAAATTTACTAATGATGGGAAATTTTTGACCAAATGGAATTCATATTCTCCTGGCAGGTTATTTGTGCATTTGCATGATATATATATAGACTCAAATGACTCAGTTTATGTTACTGACGGGAGAAACAACTCTCGTGTTGCTAAATTTGACAATCAGGGTGATTTTATTGCTCAATGGGGATCCTTCGGATCCGGTAATGGTCGCTTTATAGAAGATCATGGTATTGTAACAGATAAATCTGGTAATGTTTATGTAGTAGATACAAGGAACGTACGCATCCAGAAATTCAACAGTGAAGGTGATTTTGTTACAAAATGGGGAATGTTGGGATGCCGAGATGATCAATTTTTGATTCCCCATGATATTGCAGTTGATTCTTCTGGAAATATTTATGTTTCAGATAGTGGAAATGTTCATTTTTTAGCAGAGAATACATGTCAGCCTCTTGAAGCTAAAGATTGGACAACAACTGCAAGAAAAAAATTTAGTTCGACGATGTCTGGAGATAAGCAAGTACCTCCAGTAGATTCAAATTTAGTTGGTAATATGTCAATTAATGTACCTCAAAGCGAGGCGGAGATAACATACAAAATCGATATAACAGGATCTTCTGATATTTCGAGTGCTTATATACACATCGGAAAGAATGGTGAAAATGGGGAGGCAGTAGTTGATCTTTTAAATGATAGCAAGAAAAATGATATGAAGAATCAAAACGGACTTGTCATAAGAGGCGACGTCATTGATTCTGAACTGATGGGTCCTATGAAAGGCAAAAAGTTGAAGGATTTAATTGATGTAATGAGCGATGGAGGAACTTATGTAAATGTTAATACTCCTACTCATATGAAAGGCGAGATTAGAGGACAGATTGAAGTTACTCAGGAGAGCTTCGGCAATTAGATAATTCAACTGAAATAGCTTGCCAAATCTTAAGAATACACACAAAAATTAAATCCTCATGATGCTGTTAAGATTTCGAAAGTACATGATAAAAACGCAGGATGTGCTAATTGCCCTCGGTGTTATACTTACCATCTTTTCATCGTTTTCAGCTCACCCTGCAATTGCTGACCAATTAGGCAACTCCTTACAACAGCGTATTGGAGATTATGATATCCAAGTTAATACCGTACCCGCAGTTCCTATCACAGGACAGGAAAGCCGTATCAATATAATGATAACTACAGTTAGTAACAATCCAATAATAGATACACCTATTGCAATCAAAATATCAGACGAAAAAAATGAATTAATTAGAACAGAGCCCATACTATTGCAGAGTGGACACTACTCGTATAACCATATTTTCAACAAGGCAGGGATATTTCTCTTAAGTATTGATATTTTGGATAATCCTGCAGCTGCAATTGGCGATTCTAATGATTCAAATAGAAAACTTGTCTTTGATTTCCCCATAACTGTGTCAGATCCTATTTCAGTGCAGCTAACTTCATTAACTCTTCCCATCACCCTCACCGCCATTGCTATTGCTTCAATCATATTGTTAGTATTGTTTAAGAAATTTAAAAGCAGCAATAAGATAGCCTAAATTTTAACAATATCAGTTGATTGTAGCAAGTTATACATTTAGACAAGCAAATCTAATCAAATTCATAACCATCAAGTTGAATGCAATTCCCAGCATAAACATTAAAGATATTTTCTACCTTTTCTAAGGTGGATTGATTTATCCTTCCTTCTGCGGCCTCATTGCCTATATTTAGCGCAACAAGTGCATCGAATAATTTTTTAAAATCACTACAGGAAATTGTAAATTGATTACCCATGTCTTCAGATTTTACTCCAGAAATATTAGCATTACAATTAGAAGCCAAAGTATTGGCGTTATTGGTAGTTTTGAAGTCATCCACTTCTTGTCCTTTTATTTGTGGATTCTGGAGATTCAATACGGAATACAAATTCAATGCACCTAACATTAGTAACCCGAATAAGAATAAAGATAGGGTAAACATGGTCATTTGACTTAGATTTGTTTGGTACCCCATGATCAATTATCTATTGACATAACGCATGTGAAGACTAATTAACGATTAGAATGTAAATTATATTAAAAAGTTCCGTCGGAGAATTTTCAATTTCTATTTTGTATAATGATTAATTTTCAGTCGTATTTTATCTTTTCATGCCACTGTGAATCAAGTGTTATAGATATTTATAATATATTGATCAATTTGAGTAGAATAATATGAGTAGAATGATCGACGGATTAATATTAACTCTTTTCTTCGCATCTTTATCTTTAACAAGCATTCCAATGGTTTGGGCTGTAGTCATTAAGGGAACTGCGGCGGACGATGATATTATAGGAACAGGAGCCAATGATAACATGCGAGGACATGGAGGAAATGATATTTTGAATGGATTGTCAGGTAGTGATGAAATTCAAGGGGAAGCTGGAAATGATATTTTGAATGGATCTGATGGTAATGACTTTCTGTCAGGCGGGCCAGGTAGTGACGTTCTTGGCGGAGGTGTCGGCAGTGACGAGCTTAACGGAGGAGATGATCAGGATATACTCTTTGGTGGGACTGAAAATGATGTATTGTATGGTGCTATGGCTAATGACAATCTTGACGGTGGCACTGGGGATGATCGGCTGTATGGTGGTCCCGGTAACGATACATTGAGTGGAGGACCAGGAGGAGATTACTTTAGATGCGGTTCTGGTGAGGACAGAATAATTAGTTTTCATCCTCCTGAAGGTGACCACGAGTTTGGGGATTGTGAAATCAAATGATCAGATATCTGCTTAATGTTCTTGAGATGTAGTTTAAAATATTTTATTACTGATTACATGCTTATTTACTAAAAACAGTTATAGAATTAAATATTACTTTTTTAGAAAAAATCAACTTTAATCTAAAACTCTGCAGATTTAAAATTTAAAATTAGCATTTAGCTATTTCTACTATAGTCCCATGTAGAGTAATATTTTGGTTTGATTTCCAATATCACCGAATTTCCATTTCTTACATTTTCGAGCAATATTTTTGCCATTGGGTGATCGGTACTGCCAAGATACTTTAACATTATTTTTTCTGCTATTGGAAGATTTGCACCAGTATCGTTCAAAATTCTAACGTTACCTTTACCTCTTATCCCCTTATATGGAGGATTTCCATCATCTACACAAAAATAAATTTTATCGTTCTTTTTTAGGTTATTATGCTTTTTTGAGTTTTTGGCAGTCTCAACAAATAATGCTTCTTTGGAATCGTCATAGATGTACCATGTGGGATGTATATTCGGATAATTCTCCTCGTCAACGGTTCCAAGATGAAGATTTAGTTTTGTATCCGAGAGAAATGTTCTTATTTCATTATGATTAAGCTGAACACCAAATCCTGGACTTCCGTGCAATAATTTCATGATACAAATAGAACTCCAATTAAATATAAATCTTAACACTACTGCTGGTAAAAAAATAAAAATAAAAAATGGGTATGTTTTATTTTTTGTATAGCTATTGGTTAATTATGGGTTTTATTACGGTGGGATATTTATTGGTCCTATGTTATGGGTAACGAAGGTTCCACAGATAACAGAATTTAGTGCGCTAGCTTCTCCCTCACACTCGTTCTTTTGTTTTGTTTCTAAGTCAAGCTTTACTTTGTTCCTTTCACCATCGACATTAATTGCTTCCGTATTCGTTTCCTCGGCCGCAAAACAGGCGTTGCTATTAATTCCCGAGGCATCAACGTCACAATCATTTTTTTGTTTTGTATCGATGTCAATGTCTACTTTATTTTTGAATGGATCTGCGAATGCGTTAGTTGCAGTAGTACCAAATACTGTTCCAATCAATAAGACTATTGAAGGAATGAGTACGGTCTTCGAAGTTAGGTTCATTGTCTTTCTTACAGAAGTATTGATTTATATGAACTTGGTAGGATAATTTCCTAAGATTATGGGGTATGTAGTTTCTGCATCATTTTCCATCAAATAACGCTGAAGGATGAGACAGACAAATGTTACAGAAAATGAACCAGAAATATCACACTATCTCTGAAGGGAGTGTATTTCATTCAGTTCAAAATGGATGAAATTACACCCTGTAATAACATCTTCAAAATGTTTGTTTCTTGTTACTATTTGTAGCTAACCGTTAACTGGTAACAATCAAAGGGATGTAAAATGAGGTCTTTCTATTCTATCAAATAATAAAATATCGCATATTTCATATCTTGTTGATTTTATTATACAGCAAAGTACCAAACAGTAATACAGCAGACAAAGCAAATCCAAGATAAGATATATTCCTTTCATAAGGAAAGATTAAAGTTGATCCAATAAAAATGGAAGACGATATAATACTTATAGGTAAAACATTTGAATTCTTCTTACGTGTATCAGCTGTTTTTTGATCAGTCATATACTGCTTTATCATGGGCGCAAGTTCGCTTGAAACTACTATACCCTTTGCAAATCTGTTTACGTATCTCTTAAATTCTTCAACATATGCCTCCTTAATTAATCCCTCTTCCTCTAGCAGATTTACTAAAATACGAACAAATTGAAATCTTACTTTATGATAATGATAAATACCTTCAAGAATTGATGCCATTCGCATGTACAATGCCAGATTTTTAGGCAGCCGGAAAGGAAATCTGCTTAATGTT
>DATCWH010000035.1:0-3088 GCA_036566445.1 Nitrososphaeraceae archaeon | reverse complement strand
ACCTGATTTAGTAATCAGGATTTTATTTTTGAAATGTAATAATACACATTTTGAAATGTTTCCACCACACTAAGGTTGCCTGCCGAAACCTGTTTGGTCTATTGCCGAAAGTCGAAACCTCATATATAGTGCCAAAACTGCCGAAAGGTGAAATGCCGAAACTGCCGAAACTGCCAAAACTACTCTAACCAAATTTCTCCATAGTTTCGGCATAACTGATGATAAGATACCAATATGGTTTCGCCATGTTTCACATTTTAATAGTGTAACATATTTAAACAAATCCTGCCATTTTTAAACGCGTATTACCCATTTTTTAACACAGCCTTCCCATTTTTTAACACAGCCTTCCCATTTTTTAAACACAGCCTTCCCATTTTTTAAGTCAGTCTTCCCTCTCTATTATTCTTGTTCAAACTCAGTTTTCAATCCTTACTATTACGCCGTTTACACTTATTTACCCCGTTTTCGCGTTTTGAGATTTTTACCTTTTATGTTGATCATATCTATGAATTTCATATATCTTAACAATGCATTATGCATTACGAATATTTTACTTTGTTCTCCTTTTTCTTCAGAAAATTTAATAATAACACAGAGATGACTACCTCCACTACTGATTCAATTCACTTAACAGACTTAACAGACTTAACAGACTTAACACAAAAAACACAAAAAAATAAAGGAGGGAGGCCGTCCAACTCAATTTGGGAAGACATCAACAAAGGAAAGTCTATCGGTTCTGGGAAATTTGCAGCTTCATGCAAGTATTGTGATAATACTTGGCCACGTGGAGAAGTTTTTAAACTAGAAGAACATCTCTCTAATCACTGTTCAGGCGCACCAGCTGCTGTTGTAAGAAAATATATGGCAAAAGTAGTAGAACGTCAAGATAAAAAACCATTGAAAAAGAGAAAGCATTCTGAAGATGGTCAACAAAGTATTCGTAGTTATCACGATTCTACGGAAATACCAGATAGTAGAATCACAAGAATCAATCGTGCCTTAGTAAAGTTTTTCATTGCATGCAGAATGTCATTTCGAATAGTCGAACACCCATTTTTCATTAATTTCGTCAAAGAACTCAACGCAAGGTACGATCCACCAAGTAGGGAATGTTTGGCAGGCCAATTACTTGAGCGTGAATTAGCTCTAGTAAATTCTAAAGTTAACTCTGAAATTGAGCAGGAAAATTCCTTAACGTTAGCATTCGACGGATGGACATCTGGTACCCATCGTTCTATTTGGAATTTCATCATTACCACACCGTCACGTAAAGAATACCTATATCAACTTTCTGATTTATCAGAAAATTCACACACGGCAGTATACTTAACAGAAGTAATCGAAAGTATTATTAATAAAGTCGGGGCGAATAAAATAGCTGCTATAGTTTTAGACAATGCAGCCAATGTTCGTAATGCACGAGAACTTATTCAAGAAAAGCATCCGAATATTGAAAATGTTCGATGCATTGCGCATTCAATAAATTTAATCGCATGTGACATCATAAAGGAGAGTTTTGGGGATCGATTATTGCGTCGTGTCAATGTATTATCCAACTTTTTCAAGAGTTCGCATCAAGCGGGTTCAAAATTGACCCAACTAATTAAAGAAAAAAAAATTGCTGGTGGAGGGATAAAATCTTACTCAAAAACGCGATGGACGACCGCGGCAGAATCGATAGATTCTGTAATTAATTTGGAGCCGGTGCTTGAGGAGCTTGTTATAGAACATCATCATTTGCTTACAAATGATAAAATAAAGCCGATAATTCAAGCGCAAAACTTCTTTGCAGACCTACGAATCCTTTCGTTTATTCTGGATCCACTAAAAAAAACGATACTAAATTTAGAATCAAGATCAGCAACACTTGGAGATTGTTTTTTGGGTTTAATAAGACTCGCAGCAGTCTTAAAAAAGCTGCCTACATCATTTAATCCTAGTTTTAGAAGTCACTGTGTTAAGATAATAAATGAAAGGCTCGAAGAGTTTAATGACGATAGATACATCACCTGCTTTTTTTTAAACCCTCGTTTCAGGGATGCTCCTTTAAAAAAAGGTTCGTTCAAAAAAATTCTTAAATGTTGTGTAATGATTGGTCAACGACAAGGCTTTGACCGTTATGAGTGTGAAGTATTATGTGATCAATTACGGAAATACAAGGATGGAGCGGATCCTTTTGATCTAGATTTAGCTTTTGCTAAAGATAATGCAACTTGTTGGTGGAAATTAATTTCCACAGAACCAGAACCTGAGGTGCTATCAAAGGTTGCATGTCATTTATTTGCAATTTCACCGAACTCAGCAAGTTGCGAGCGCAGATTTTCAACACTCGGGTGGCTTTTTAACAAACGTCGATTAAATCTAAAGTTAGAAACTTTAGAATCCATGGGTAAATTAATTTCATACTGGAAATCTAATTCTAAAACAGAATTAGGTTTTTATGGGTTGGATAATAAAAATCATACTCGCCTTAGTGATACGGATATTAATATACAGATCGCAGAAGCTTTAGCTGATGATGATGATGATTCTGAAGATCCAAGAAGTGCCGACAATACAACTTCGCGAAGAACTACAAGTGGTGAAGTGATTCCCGAGGATACCTGTTATGTTTTAATAGAAGATTCATGGATAGGTAAATTAGTTGATCTTTCACATGACTTAATAACCGAAGGAATTGAAATTCCACGCGATATTCAAGATGATTTGGATGAGTCAGATAAAGAAGGTGATAGAAGTATTATAGATAACAATGTGAATGATGGGAGAATTGGAAGGGGTGATTTCAATTATAATATCGAAGATTTTTTAGTAGAGGAAGAGGAGGAAGATAAGGAAGATGACGAACAACAATGATGTAGAACAACAATGATGTAAGTCTTATAATAATTCTAGTATTACAAAGTTAAATAAAACATTTTCATTTCGTGATTCTCTTGCGGTTTATAACCCCTGTGATATATAAAAATATCAATATTTTAATCAAGTGTAGTTCAAGTATAATTAATTTAAATTAATATTTATTAAATAGCATTTTAAGTATTTTAATCAAGTGTAGTACAATTCTGATTTAAGTCTGATC